>NZ_JBIEKI010000016.1:0-86269 GCF_043497085.1 Halobacillus sp. B23F22_5
TGAGCCATGGACCGAATGTGTTTCATTAGTTTCATAAAATCATCCTTCCTTAGAAAATTCTTGAAGGAAGGATAACGTATATAAGGGGAGATACAAAAATTTTAGAGCTTAGCTTGACGGCTATGCACCGTTTCCCCGCCACCCTATCCTTTTTTTGATGAACGAACCCTACGTTGTAAGAAGATATCTTCCACATTCACTGCATGACAAGGTTGAATAAATCAGGAAGCAAGCCCTCTTTGTAGCTGTTACTATGGTTGAATGATTCTACCTACCCATGTTTCCGTTTCTCTTATAAACGCAAGGAGGGCCGGGAAATTGCGAGACTCCAATGGGAGGATAGTACATGGTGAGATCCCGCAGGGCTTTAGCCCGAGGAAGCTCACCGTACGCCCATGGAAAGCGAGTGATTTCCCGGACCTCCAAACGCTCACAACCGTAACGGACACAGTTTCTCTCGAAACTGTGTCTTCAAGTAAAGGGAGCTTAACTGTAAGATCAAAACTAAGATTTTAACAGAACCAAAATAAAAAGAAGCCAGTCCGTCTTTGGACTGGCTTCTTTCATATTCCCATTTTATAGTCGTATTGCTTTGCTTTATCCGGTTTTGCGTTTTCGTAGTCTGTTTTGACTTCTGGTTTATAGGAAGGGACGACTTTCGAGACGAATGGGAACCGCTCGAGTTTTTCCATTGTTTCCTCATGCCGCTCCTTGTCTACATAAAGGATCGCATACTTGCTTTTTTTTGAGGCATAGATTAAATGGCCATGCTTTTTTATTTGTCTTAAATTTTTCATGTGCTGAAAATAAATGACCATACCTTGTCGTTGCACGTTCATATTTGCTTCCTCGCTTTTATAGGCATTTACAGCAAGTGTATCAGAATTATAATTTTCAGGCAATTGTTCTAAATATCTGCTCTCCATTGAAAATGTCTCTACAGAGAGATAGGATAGAATAAAAGTGGCTATCCAGAGGAGGGACGGTATGACAGATCATGAACGAGCATGGGAGAAATTCATCGCATTTATGGAACAGGCAGAAATCATTGAAAAATTTACCGTAAAAACTTATACCGGTCTCCCATTTGTATATATAAAGCCTCTGAAAGAGACTTCCCGCCTCGAAATCGAAGACCTTTTGAAACGGGCTGCAGCATCTGCCATGAAAGGAAAACGCCTGACCCTTGCGATGAGTTACGTTCGCAAAAGCCAGGCGCTCTATGTGTATAGGGTCCGTTTTTTGGTCCCTCAGCGTAAAATGTTCTGTTGCGGGAATCTATGTGATGACTGTATAAGGTTCACAGATCCTTTTTGAATCAGGAAGCGCACCCACAACCGCCGCCAGTACCACAGCCACAGCCACTGTCAGTCAGGGCCATGCCATCACGAGGTACTTTGATATTTTCGGAAACACTGAAGGCCACATGTTGACTCACTTCATCAAGAAGTTTTTGAAGATCCCGCTCTCTTAATTTGAAGGCGGCAACCTTTTCATTCATGTCCATTTCCCGTTTAACGGAACGAACTTCTTTCATTATCCGATAATAGTCAGGATGGTAACGGCCAAACCGCTGTACATCTTCGTATTGATCTTTGATTTTCTGGAAATCACGGATCAAGCGTTGTGCCTCTTCATCTTCTTCCAACTGCTTCTTAGCAGTTTGATACGCATCCATGACATCAGATTGTAATATCATTTGCCCGATATGTTCAGATGAATCCAACACATCGACAATTTCTATCGTGGCCAGCATTTGTTTCACCTCCACCTTTATCATAACAAATGTGGAAAGATAAAGAAATGCACGATGATTATTCTTCTTTCATCACCTTGGCCATTTGAATCAGCATATTTACCATTTGCAGCTGGTTTCCGACTTTTTCCATACGCTGGATCGGCGTTTTACCAAAGAAACGTTTCATTTCTTTATCGAACTGTACTTGCTGACCGGGTTCACGGGCAAGTTTCCGATACCATTCCGGGTTAAGCCGTATGAAAGCCAGCCGCTCTTCATTAGCTTTTAAAAATTGATAATTTTCAGGTTGCATGGTTCCTCAGTCCTTTAAAAACGGAAAATTATTGGAATGATTGCCTTTCGAAGAGCTTTTCATTTCCTGGAATTGCTTCACCAGTGTCTGCAGGTTTCCCAGCGCACCGTTCAAGTGGTGAATATGGCCATTGATATTATCCCAGTTGACTTGATCGACCATTTGCACAAATTGGTTCATCCATTCTTTTTTATCGGTACTTTTTGTTTCCCTTTGTTGATCATCATCAGTTCGATAATCATCAAAAATCGGATCGTCTTCACCAAGTAAAAGCCATTTTTCATAATACTCCTGAAGCTTCTTTCTGTCATTGCGCAACTCACTTTTCAATTTCGGATGGTCATTGACAAAGTTACGGAACTGTTCAACACTTGGATGAAGCTTGTTTCTATCCATATGCTGCACCCCTTTACTTCAAGTATTCCCCGGTATTAGCCTATGCCCGGGTAGTGAATTTGTGCCTAAAGCAAGGAGGAATTTCATGTTCATCGCATCGATCGTCATCCCTATCCTGATCTTCTATTTCTACCACCGTACAAAAAAAGAACGGCAAAGCTATTATAATGAATGGGTTGATATGGGAAAGACTAATGAATCAGCCGTGCTGGAAGGTACAGTAGTCCGTGCAGCGGTATATCAAGAAAAACACTATCAGGATCTTTACTTATCAGTTACTGAACTATGGGTGGATAGTAAAAGAGGCAGAATAAAAGCAATAAAAAAAGAACCCGCCTGCCCAACTCATGAGCAAGCGAAGTTCGAAACTGGTCAATATGCCCGGCTTTCCGGCGAATGGCATCACTCGATTTTTTATTTTTCCTGCATCCTGGAGTCATCACCTGGGCACTAGGAAATTCTGCGTGTAATAATCCTTATACACCCCTACACCAAGGTGGGAATAACGATCATGCAGTAATGCCTCCCTGTGTCCTTCACTATTGAGCCATCCTTCCATGGCAGCAGCAGCATCCGGGTATTGAGCCGCTATATTTTCACCCGCGCTTGAATAGGTGACTCCATCTGCTTTCAGCCGTTCCTGGAGACCAATGCCTTCTGGCGTATAATGGGAAAAATAATTATTTTCTCGCATATCTTTACTATGCTTGAAGGCTACCTCGGCAACTGGCTGATACCATTCCAGCCGCTCTTTACCGAAGCGGATTCTGTAGCGGTTGGTAATATCCAATATTTGTTTTTCTCTCGCCGTTTCGATCGCTTCCCACTCTTCTTCTATAACTGCAGACTTCGGCAGCTTTCCTCGATAAGAAACCTGATAAGGCTGTTGTTTTAACAACACTTCATAATTCATTACCCTGATAGAGGAAAGCCGATCTGTAAATGTATCAAAATACAACTGGGCATAGACGCTGTCACTCAATTGAACTAAAGGTCTCGATGCAAGGTCGTCCTCTGACAAGATAAATGTATAGTGTTCAATACCCTTTTTATAAGTGACCTCTTTCGTAAAATCATGCTGTGATTTTACCGTTTGATAATCATCTCCAATGGTAAGGGGATCCGCTTCAGCGGCAGCACCGGTTAAAAACCAGGTAGAAATCTTTCCGTCTTCTATGCCGAACTGAAGGTATTTTTCCGGATCCGTATTATACACCCACCACGTATAGCCATAGGCGCTCGGATCTTTTCGCTGTGGTTGCCCATAAGTATCAAGGAGTGCTTGTTTATCTTTGCCGATCCATTTATACATATCCCCTTCCAATGATAAACTTTCTTCTTTGGTCATATCATCAGGGGGAGGTGCCTCTTCTTCCTGTTCAAGCATTTCTGCTATTTTCCCGGCTGCATCCATCCCTTTTTCCAGGCCTTCCTCCAACGTGTTGTCAGCGAAATCCCCTGTTATAACCAGGTAGACACCAGCAGCCAACATAATCAGTACAATGAAGCGAATAAAGTTCATGGCTTCTCTCCCTTATTTAATATCGTGCTGTTTCTAGTCGATGCTACTCTATTTTTATCATCAGTATAGTCTAAGCCGCAACTATTTATGACTATGTAATACGAGCATAAGGGGCTTTCTGCGTCAGGGGATTGGATTGAAACAGAAGAAAAACGATCCTGCCGTAGCAGAACCGTTTTCACTTGTACTAGTGCAATTCCGGACGTTCAGATATTTCTTCCAAAGCTCTTCCTGCTGCTTCATCAGACATATCTTCTACAGATAGATCTCCTAGTGAAAGGATGCCAACAAGCTTGCCTTGTTCGACGACTGGAAGACGACGAACCTGGTGTTCAGCCATCACATTACTAGCTTCCTGCAAAGTTGCATCAGGAGCTACGTGATAGAGCTTGTCACTCATTACCTCCTGGATTGGAGTAGAGCCTGGCTTTTTATTCGCGTATCCACGGATAACCAAATCACGGTCTGTCACCATTCCGAGTAATTCCTGGTTGCTTCCGCATACCGGCACAGCACCAACATTTCTTTCCTTCATCATTGTGGCAGCATCGAATAAATGATCATCCGTTGTACAGGCAGAAACCTCTCCAGTCATGATCTCACGTACTGTTTTCATTATTGTGTACCCTCCTTTATACTTAAAAAAGACAGACAATCCTGTCCATTCAACAGGTAGTTTATCCAAAAAGGGAGAAAGTTTGCATGCAACAGGTGAGGATTTATAGTATAATAAATTGCATCATGCTTGATTTCATACTATGATAAGCTTAACTACATACAATTTTTGCGAGGTGTTTGAAATGAAACTGGAAGCTACAGGGATTGAAGGATTAGTCATCAAACAAAAGCCGCTCCATCATATTTTGAACAAAGCGGGATTCATCCGTGGAGGCCAATGGGACTATGAGCGCGTTACTTACGATTACAAAATCGGCTCACCTGAAAAGAACATTACTTATTATGTACGTATCCAGGGGTATGCGATCGAAGGGGAAGTTGATTCTGGTACAGGTGTCTTCAAAATGCTTCCTCCCCTTCTAGGACGTCATTATTATCCACACGGAGTTGAATATGGCGAACAGGAAGGTTTCTCTCAAAACCTGATCGATCGTGCCAATAAATTAGTCGCAAAAGCTGCAGAAGACATCAAAAAGCATCAGGAAGTAGTCTGAACCTCTGCCGCTGCCGCATCCTAGTTGATAGGTTGCGGTTTTTTATTACATTCTAACCTGCATGACTGTTCAAAAGGCCTCTGTTTTGCTATATTTTGAAGTATAGGTGTTATTAGGAAAGGAGATACATAACTAAATTGTTCCGCTACCTTACAAAACGACAATGGATTCTGATTATTATATCTGTACTATTTATTATTGCGGCTTATTTTCTGCTGCCCGTATCCGTTCCTTTGATCGCAGCTTTCGTTACAGCATTATTTCTTAACCCAGCAATTCGTATGCTGCAATTTCGATTTCGGATGAAACGAAAACTTTCCGTTATCATAACCTTTTTACTTTTTTTGCTGCTTATCAGCATACTGGGTACATTCATCATCACAAAAACCGTCACACAAGTGGCTCATTTGACGGAAAATGCTCCTACTTACGTGAAAGAAATAAATCTAATCGTGCAGGATTGGGAAGAAAGCATCGATCGATATGCCCAGGATCTTCCGGATGAATTTGTGACAGAGATTACAGCAGGAATGCAAAGTAATGTGAAGAACCTGAGCGAAACGATCACGAATAATTTAACGATCGAAAACATTACGAAAGTGTTTGCTAAAATCCCGGAATATTTGGTCAGCTTTTTAGTATACTTGATCGCACTTTTTCTATTTATGCTGGAAATGCCACGCTTGAAAGAAAACGCATATGATCATATGACGGAGGAAACTTCAGAAAAAGTCAAGTTCATGAATGCCCGTTTGTCTTATGTCGTATTCGGATTTTTAAAAGCGCAATTCCTGGTAAGTATCATCATTTTCATTGTAACCTTGATCGGTTTGCTGTTCATATCACCTGAAGTTGCGGTGATCATGTCATTGATCATCTGGGCGATAGACTTCATCCCTATCATCGGATCAATCGTCATTTTAGCTCCCTGGTCGTTATATATGTACCTGGCGGGTGATATTGTAACTGGAACAAAATTAGCGATTTTAGCAGTCCTTCTCCTTGCTATCCGCCGTACTGTGGAGCCGAAAGTGATGGGACGACATATCGGACTTTCTCCGCTGGCAACTTTGATTGCGATGTTCCTCGGATTGCAATTAATGGGTATCATGGGATTTATTTTAGGGCCTTTGATCTTAATCGCCTTCAATTCCGCTAAAGAAGCAGGAATCATCCGATGGAACTACAAAATTTAATAGGATTAAAAAAGCTCAGAGTATTTAGCTCTGAGCTTTTCTTTCCTTCAGGGGTTTCAGTGACTAAAGTTTTTAACGAAAAACGCTTCCATAGCTCTGATGTCATTAGTACGATAGGTTATCCCTTCGGTGTCAAAAACAATAAATTCAGGTAACTGAGTGATATTCAATGCTTGTCCATAATGATAAGGTTCGGTTGGAATCTCTTCTAAAATTTCAAACGAATTAATGGTAGCTTCCCATACCTCTTCTTGTTCTATGGTAAAGGTTTCATTGATAAGTGACTGGAACGCTTCAGGTGGCATATCATCTTTAAATGCAACCACATTATATTTTCCTTCTACATTTGACTTCAGCTCATTCACAAGCTTCTCTTCCTCAGAAGTACAACCGGCCAGCAAAATACTAAATAAAACCGCTGTCAAAAGGACTTTTCTCATCATACTCCCCCTGTTATATATAATAATGTTGATTTACAGTTAAAGCTCCCTTTAATTGAGGACTCAGTTTCAAGATAGTTGGGGCCGTTACCATGAAAAAAATGAGATGGTCCGGGAAACGACTCGCTTTCCTGCGGGGGACCTGGCAAGCTTCCTCGGGCTAAAAGCCCTGCGGGATCTCGCCTAGCCCCTTCTCCCGCGGGAGTCTCGCCGTTTCCCTTCCCATCCAGCCAGTATTGTAATAAACGGACCCTTCAAAAAGAGAATAGTGCTCAACTAAAAACTTCATCCGAAAGCATTTATAGAGGATATAAAGGGCAGAAGTCTTCTTTCAAAAATCATGGGCTGTATTCCCCACAAGTGTGATTTCCAGAACTTCCTATGGCAAAGGGCGTAGGGGAACTGCGAGACTCCTCGAAAATGCTACGCATTTCCTTCGTGCGTGGGTTAAGTCAAGGTGAAAATTCAAAGTCCTGTGGGAAATGCGTGTTAGCTGAGACCCCACAGAGCGTCAGCTCGAGGAGGCTCATCACTCGCCCACGGAAAGCGAGTTGTTCCCCAACGCCCTTCCTCTCTTACAATATCTCGAAATCAAGTCTGCGACTTTTCGGCTCTATACTTGAATAAGCAGGATATACTCTAATCATACTTATCAACATTGATTTTTATCTCTAATCTTAACAAAACAAACGCCCAGGCAGGAAAGCCTGGACGTTTTTAATGTCTTACTTATTCGTTATTCTATTAATCAGCAGACTAGAAAAAGTCAAGAAATGCCGGTTGATTATTCGGTATCCATCCAGATAAGCGTGTGAGGCTGCTTGGATCTCCCGTTAATTTTTGCATTAAGATAGCTTTCTCTATTGTCAGGCTGCCTAAAAGGAGAGCTGATAGTGTCTTTACATCGGTTTCTATATCTGCCTCATCACTTGTCTGCTTAACCACCATACCTTCATTTGTCGGGCTACATTGCCATACCCCATCATTCCATGTCGCATATTTATCGAATACCTTTATGTTCAAGGGTGCATTGTCTAATGAATCAGCAAAAGGATATAGCTTGAAGAAGTTTTCAATATCCACGATTCTTGCCATGAAATAAGGCTGTTTTACTTCTTTGAATCTTGGGTTCGCAAAATGGAAGGCATCTAAATCGCCTGGCAGCATGGAAATCTCGATTTGTTCAGTCATAGAATCATGATTCTTCATCCATTGAAGCAAAGCCTGGAATGCCGGTTTGCTGTGATAAATAAATTCCTCAACGACCAAACGGTCTTTTTTCATTTCAGCCAATATATAGCCTTCTATATGGCCTTGTGATTCATAAGCGATGATTTGGGTATCATCGGAAAGGACACGCCGTTCCCACCACCAGGGTTCCCTTGCCAGCATTAACGTATAAGCGGAAGCTGCTTTTTCATAGACATCATTCAGAAGGGCTGGTGCCTCCTCTTTATTTACCCGCACCAGCTTCCCGTCAAAGAAAGGGTGCTCGACTATTAAATTGGAAATGCTGCCCTGATAAGTATACGTGTACTGGGTGAGCTCATATCCATAGTTGCGATAAAATGGAATGGAGAATGGATGAAGTAATGATAAGGAATCACCCTTTTCACGCATCCTCTTCAATGCTTCCTTCATCAGTTGTCCTACATAGCCTTTCCTGCGATGCTCAGGCCATGTCGCTACCCCGGCTATGCCTCCCATATCGATTTTCGTGTCATTCAAAAATACCTGCAGTGGAAGGAGATGGAGTTTTGCCGCCATTTTATCATCTTCAAACACCGCAAATATATCCTGCTTGTCCATCTGCCATTTTCTATCTTTGATTTGTTGTTCAGTAAGCTTGTAATTAAAAGCATTTTCACCCAATTTCAAACAAGCATCATATTCCCGGGCGGTAATTTTTTTCACATCACTCATTTCAGTTCCTCTCTTTCTTGAACAATAAAATAGTCCCTTCTTTTCCGTGAACACTGTATCCGCATTTTTTTAATACTTGAAGGGAGGGTGTGTTAAATTGATCACACTGAGCGGTAACCAGGGAAATACGGTGGTTAAAGGCCCAGGCTGTAAGAGCGCTTACTGCTTCCTGCGCATACCCTTTTCCCCGTTTAGATGGTACTACTGAATAACTTATCTCCCTTTGTCCTTTATGAATGGATACAGGTTTGAAGCCGACATCCCCTACTAATGTAAAGCTGGAACGCTCTATCATATACCAGGGCCCGAAACCAAGTTCCTGATTGTCCGCCTCTAATGACTCCACATATAAAGGAAGCCAGGCAAGGAGGCCATAGTTTGGCCATCCTTCTGTAAAATTTATTTTGTTTTCTAAAAAAAACCTGCTTTTATTTTTCATCACTAGCTGAGCATCCTGCAGCGTAAATGCCTGGATATGTAATCTTTCCGTTTCAATGAACACCGAATCCCTCCACTCCTGGTTTCCCAGTTAGTTAAAAAAATCGCATGAAATCGGTAATGACTTCATGCGACCTCCTGTTTAGAATCCGAAAATAGCTCGAAAAACGTTTGTCGTCTCTCCAGGTTCGTAGATGATATATAAAAGGAAATAAACAATGACACCTGTGACAGCTGAAAAAAACCAAATCACACTGGTTATAGGTCCTATCTTCCGATGTTTGGCGATTTTCCGTTTCAGCGCAAGCCTTAAGGTAACTATACCGAATATGGCTCCTGTAGTAGCGAGGATAATATGAAAAATCATATAGATGGTGTAGTATGATTCTACATTTTCAGGTCCTCCGAAGCTTGTATTTCCCACCAGGATCGTTCTGGTCAAATAAATGATAAAAAATAAGAGCGCACTGATAGCCGCAGTAAGCATCACTTGTCTGTGACGGCGGCGATGCCCTTTTACAATCAACACCCAACCGATTGCCACAAGTGTCCCGCTAAGCGCAATAAAAAAAGTGCTGATCGTAGGTAACAAAAGCATGGACGGTCATTCCCTTCAAGCAATATCCTAATTCTCTTTCATACTAATAAAGATATCTAATTTAAACAAGCACCTTATTTAAAATAAAAGCTTTCCTGACAAGTCAGGAAAGCTCATATGGCCATCAAGAATCTTGTGGAGCATTAGCTGGCAACGGATCAATAATATCACGCTCTTTATTGAACCAAGTAAAGAATATTTTAGCGATAATTGTACCGAATATGATCTCCTGTGCCACTTTCATGATGATCCCGGCAGTCTGCTGATCATCTAAAAGAGAAAGTGGGGAGAATAATTCCGGACCACTCATCCGAAGCCCGGACATACCGTTCAACACGTCCTGTGGGACACAAAGGCTCAAAGCCTGAACCCATGGCCCACCTTCTGTAAACGTTGCATACATCGGTGCCTCAGCAAAAATAATCAATGCACAAGCTGGTGTAATTAGCACGCCATTGGCAAAGATATAGCCAATCTTCATGATTTCACTTAGACGGTCCAATTCTTCCAACGGAGGAAAAACAGATATCCACATTAAGAATGCTGTTATTAAGATGACGATGGTAATCCCAGCGTGTACAAACTCACCTGTTTTAGCATAATCGAATACGGACGGCAGGTGATACAGCGAAAACAAACCGTTGAATAACAATATAGCAATCAAGGGTTTAGTCAATAGTAATAATATCGGGCGTACTACCGGCAGATTAAACAGTTTCTTCCACATCCACTTTGGTATTCCCTTTAGGATCAAAATTGGGAACAGCAAGTAGTAAAGAGCCATTTGTGTCATATGAGCTGTAAATACAATATGGGCTAACAAATCAATCGGAGAGCCTTTAATGATATATAACACAAGTAATCCTATATAGAACATGGCTTGTTGTTTTCCTGACGGACGCCTTTCCTTCGTGAACCTATGACGGCCAGGACCAGTCAAATAGAAATATATACCCGCCACGAGCAATAAAAACAAGAAGTAATAGGGACTCCACATCGCCCGGAATCCGAAAATCTGCAATTCTAACCACATAAAAGTTCACTCCATATTGGTCGTTATATAACCTATTTTAACTTAAAGTGTCGAAATTCTCGACTTTTAAATCCTAACCACATAAAAGTTCACAAAAGCGACAAAATTTCCTGTTAATTGAAGAAAGAGATCGGAACAAATGCTCCGATCTCTCTTCTACATGAATTTTACCACCAAATGATTGTAGTGAACGTAAGAATCGTCATGAACGCGACCGCGATCCCGCCATAAATCATTAATGCAGGTGTCTCATGACCTTTATTTTTCATATGCATGAAATAATAAAGCTGGAAAATGACTTGCACGACCGCTAACAATAAGATAATCGGAATAGCGAAGTATTTCCCAATGGCATCGGTAGCCACTACCGCAAAAGCAGCAATTGTAAAAATGATCATCATACCGAAACTGATCACCTGATGTTTCATTTCTTCTTTGTGTTCTGCTTTTTCAAATTCATTATGAGGTGTGGAATTGGTGTCTTTTGTCATGGATTAACCCACCTTTCCCATTAGGTAGACAACTGTAAAGATGAATACCCATACTACGTCAATAAAGTGCCAATACAAGCTGGCAACATAAAATTTAGGTGCATTATATAGGTTTAAACCACGCTTAGCATTTCGCGCCATCAGGGTGACTATCCATAGCAGACCGAAAAGCACGTGTCCTCCGTGGAAACCAACCAGTGTGTAGAACGCTGAACCTAACGCAGAAGAACGGAAGGTAAATTCGTATTCATGAATGTAATGATAAAACTCGTAAAGCTCGAAACCTAAGAAGCTGAAACCTAAGGCGACTGTGACGCCAAGCCATACCATCATTTTTGAGAAGTTATTGTTCTTCATATGATACATGGCATACACACTTGTCAAGGAGCTTGTTAGAAGGAGCATCGTCATTACGAATACAAGTTCAAGACCGAATAGCTCTTCTGTACCTGGCCCGCCTGCTGTTGAGTCCTTTAAGGCCAGGAAAGTACCGAACAGACTGGCGAATAATACGGTTTCTCCCCCAAGGAAGAACCAGAAACCAAGGAATTTATTTTTACCTTCAAGGGTGGCTTTTTCTGGTTCATGAGGCATTTGTTTCGGATTCAAAATGTCTTCGTTACTCATAGCTGGCCATCCCCCTTTTCTAAATCTTCTTTATGGATATGATAGCCAAGATCATCTTTGACAGAACGTACAAACATGGCACCTAGCGTAATACCCATACCGATGAATACAAGAGATAACCAGACAGGATTATCGACTTGATAGATAAAGCCGAATCCGGCAATGAACAGTCCCAGTGACATGACAAACGGTAAGATAGAACCGTAAGGCATATGGATATCTCCGAGTGGTTCAGCTGGCGTCATAGCCTTCTTACCTTCTGATTTTTCGATCCATAGTGCATCTAAACCACGTACCAATGGCGTCTGTTTAAAGTTATAGAATGGCGGTGGTGACGGGATGGACCATTCCAGCGTACGTCCATCAAATGGATCTGCAGATGCTTTTGGTTCTTTAACTGCTGTATAGATGACATTCCATAGAAAGATGATGACACCAAGCGCCATGAAGAAAGCACCGATCGTACTGATCAAGTTACCTGTATCAAGCCCTTGCCCTTCAAGGAACTTCCAGTAACGTCTAGGCATTCCCATCAGACCCAGGAAGTGCTGGATAAAGAATGTCAGATGGAAACCGATGAAAAATGGCCAGAACGCCCATTTCCCAAGCTTTTCGTTCAATACTTTACCGAACATCTTCGGCCACCAGTAATGCAGGGCAGCGAAGATACCGAATACTACACCACCAACGATGACGTAGTGGAAGTGGGCTACTACGAAATAAGTATCATGGTATTGATAGTCAGCTGCTGCTACTGCAAGCATGACACCAGTCATACCACCGATCGTGAATGTTGGAATGAATGCGACCGACCAAAGCATCGCTGTCGTCATTTTGATGGCTCCACCCCACATGGTGAACAGCCAGTTGAAAATCTTGATACCTGTTGGTACGGCGATCGCCATTGTAGTAACTGCGAAAATCGAGTTGGCTACTGGTCCCATGCCTGTTGTGAACATGTGGTGAGCCCATACCATGAAACCTAAGAAACCGATCAATACGGTCGCGAAAACCATGGCAGAGTAACCGAAAAGACGTTTTTTTGAAAACGTAGAGATAACTTCACTAAAGACACCGAATACAGGAAGAATCAAAATATATACTTCCGGGTGTCCGAAAATCCAGAATAAATGCTCCCAGATAATGACGTTACCACCTGCTGCGACATCAAAGAAGACAGAACCGAACATGCGGTCGAACATCATTAGGAACAAACCGACAGTCAATGCCGGGAATGCAAACAAAATCAACGTACTAGTTACAAATACTGTCCAGGTGAACAGTGGCATACGCATATAACTCATACCTGGTGCACGCATGTTAACGATGGTTACCAAAAAGTTGATACCACCAATTAAGGTACCGGCACCGGAAATCTGTAACCCCATGACGTAGAAGTCTACCCCATGTCCTGGAGATGTTGTTGATAACGGAGCATAAGCTGTCCAACCAGCATCAGGAGCTCCACCCATAAACCAAGAAAAGTTAAGGATCAGGCCACCAAAAAAGAACAGCCAGAAACCTAAAGAGTTAAGAAACGGGAATGCTACGTCCCGAGCACCAATTTGTAATGGTACGACGGCATTCATTAAAGCAAATAACAATGGCATGGCTGCCAGGAAGATCATAGTTGTACCATGCATCGTAATCATTTCGTTGTAAAGACCGGCACTGATGAACTCGTTGTCCGGTTTCATCAATTGGATCCGGATAATCATTGCTTCTAGACCGCCCATTAGGAAAAACAAGCCGCCGGCGACGAGATAAAGATGTGCGATTTTCTTATGGTCGACGGTAGTCAGGTAATCCCAGATAAAAGCGCCGAAGCCTTTCTTTTGCGCTACTGCAGTACTCACGCTTTTAACCTCCCTCTAAACTTCATACATATCTCACATAGCTTTTACTTATTGTGCACTTTCAGGTGTAATTTCTGAAGGCTTCAATTGCATCAAATATTCAGCAACCTTGCCAGCTTCTTCTTTATTGACCAGGTTTGGCGGCATCGTGTTGCCAGGTTTATATTCATTCGGATTCAGAATCCAGTTCACGATGTTTTCTTTAGTAGGTTCCAAAATACCAGCAACTTTTGCACGGTCACCAAAGTTGGTCAAGTTAGGACCTACGCCTTTAGGCTGTGCACCAATTGCGTGACAGCTCATGCAATTGTTTTGGAAGATTTCCTTTCCTTCTTGAGCCACTTGTGTTTCCGGTTCAGCTTCAGGGTCCGCATTTTTCATGTCCTTCACCCATTGATCATACTCTTCTGGGCTGACGACCACTACGCGGAAGTCCATCAGTGAATGGGAAGGACCGCACAATTCAGTACATTGTCCCCAGTAAACGCCTTCTTCATTGGCTTCAAGGTACATCGTGTTTTCGTTATCTCCTGGGTTGGTATCGATTTTACCTGCAATCGATGGTACCCAGAAGGAATGGATGACGTCAGCTGACTTCATCGTTAAGTATACGCGTTCCCCTTTAGGGATATAAAGATCCTGACTGGTAGAAATCTCTTCACCAGCATAATCAAACTGCCACCAGAACTGAGCTGAAGTTACATCGATTCTGATATCGGCTTCATCTGAAGATGTTTCAGCCAAATCGAAGACAGCCTGAACTGTTGGTACTGCTAACACTAACAATAGGATAATCGGAATGACTGTCCAGATGATTTCAAGAACTTTGTTACCTTCTGTTTGTTTAGGAATAAAATCCTCCTGGCCTTTTTTCCGACGGTAACGAATCAGAACAAAAGTATAAATGGCCATTACGACGATGAATACAAAGATCATGATTGCAATACTAAGTATCATCAAATCGTATAATAGTTCCGCTCCATATCCATCAGGTTTAAGCGCGCTTAATTTATCAACCCCGCAGCCTGATAGAATCAAGGAGAGCGATCCGAGCAAGAACAGAGCACGGAATTTTCCCATCCATCCTTTCATGAATACTACCTCTCTTTCTCTTTTTAGCTTTACTTTTATTTCATAATCGGATGAAGGCGGTTAAAGCCCGCATCCGATTAGATTAATATGGTAAGGTGACAATGACCATCAATGGGAAGATAATTGTCAGGTATAACAAGGAATAAAGGAACATCCATGTTGCCCATTTGATATCGTTCTTCATTTTAAAACCTGCGAGTGCGAGTACTAACCAGCCTGCGGTCAGCAATCCGCTCACTATCATGAAAATGGCTCCTAAAGAAGCTAGATAGATTGGTAATGGCAAGAGACACGCCACATAGACAACCATCTGACGCTTGGTAATTCCGAAGCCATGTACAACAGGTAGCATCGGAATATTAGCTGCCTTGTATTCTTCCTTTTTCTTCATAGCCAAAGCCAGGAAGTGTGGAGGCTGCCAAATGAACATGATCAAAAACAGGATAAGAGCTTCTAAGCGAAGACCAGGTTCAATAGCTGCCCAGCCAATGAGCGGAGGAACCGCTCCTGAGAAACTTCCGATCACCGTGTTGATCGTATACCTTCGTTTTGACCACATCGTGTAAAGGAATACATATACAAACCATCCGAAGGCACCAAGAAGTGCTGCTTCGATAGTGGTAAATAACAATAGGATAAAACCAATAGCGGAAACTACGATTCCCATTGTCTTAATGTGCGACAGTGAGATAGAACCAGTTACCGTAGGACGTGTTTTCGTCCGGGTCATAATTGGATCGATATCCCGATCATACCAGTTATTGAGGATACAACCGCCCGCTATGATTGCAGCCGACCCGACCATCGTAAACAAAAATGTCGGCCATTGAGCTAAGAAGGATGACCCGGTAAAGTGGATGGCCAACCAAAATCCAGCGAATGTCGTAATCAAATTGGAATTGATGATTCCGATTTTGATCAGACTCATGATATCAGCCCAAAGTGATGATTTGCTGACAGTCGAATTGTTAATGACCTGTGACGATGCAGCTTCGACTGTTCTTGTATTATTCATCAGTTTATCTTCCTCCTTCTACCTCCCTCATAAAACAATTGTTCGACATTTATGGAAGCTGTGTTTTTTTCGGGTGGTGGATCAAAAAGGTCTATACAGGCAATAAAGCCTTTACATAGCCCGTGGGGCATCAACGCCATTGTATCATGGAATTTATTTTCAATCTATTTAATCACACTTTTTTATATGAAATGTGACAAATTTGTGAAAATACCCTCCATAATAAAATAAAAGGCAGATAAGCCTTTCTCATCTTCTGCCTAATTTTGCTGAAAATGCCTATGCAATAAGGGTTTTGCGAATTTATTACAATAATTATCCCCTATATATTTCTAGCAAACAACAGCTTCATTTGCAAGTGTTTTTTACATTTCAATGCTGTTAATACTACAAATTAAACGAAATTGTAACAACCATGTTTCTTCTTTTTTACTGGCTGCCTTATTTCCATAATTGAGGCTGGCCATTATATACGTAGCGGCCAGCCCTTATTGTTACCAATTATTCGAATTCAATTAGTAAATCCCCAACGTGGATTGCTTCATTGTTTTTGACGTAAATATCTTTGATTTGTCCAGCGAATGGGGCCTGGACAGTCGTTTCCATCTTCATCGCCTCTGTAATCATCAAGTGGTCGCCTTTTTCAACCTTCTCCCCTTTTTCAGAAAGCACTTTGATGACCGTACCAGGCATGCTCGCTCCGATATGCTTTTCATTGGTTTTATCAGCTTTCGGGCGTTCCTGGATTGTTGACTTGATGCTGTTGTCTTTGACAACCACTTCACGCGGCTGACCATTCAATTCAAAGTAGACGGTCCGTGTTCCATCTGCCTGAGCTTCACCGATGGATACAAGCTTCACAATCAATGTCTTCCCCTGCTCGATTTCCACCTCGATTTCTTCTCCCAGACGCATGCCATAGAAGAATGTTGGCGTATCAAGCACAGACATGTCACCGTATTGCTCATAGAAACGATGATGATCCATGAAAACCTTAGGATAAAGCGCATAGGTGATCATATCGAAGCTGGTGACTTGACGATCGAGTGAGTGGAACAACGTATCGCGCAATTCCTTGAAATCTACTGGAGGCAATAATTCACCAGGACGTACCTCAATCGGTTTTTTGCCTTTCAGTACGATACGCTGAAGTTCAGAAGGAAAACCTTGATATGGCTGCCCTAGATACCCCTCAAAGAACTCGACGACTGAGTCAGGGAATGCCAGTGAATCCCCCTGGTCGTACACATCATCTTCAGTCAAATCATTTTGTACCATGAAGAGCGCCATATCTCCGACAACCTTGGAGGAAGGTGTTACTTTTACAATGTCTCCAAACATGTCATTGACCTTTCGATACATCTTCTTGACTTCATCCCAGCGGTCGCCAAGTCCAACTGCTTTCGCCTGCTGCTGCAGGTTACTGTATTGGCCGCCTGGCATTTCATGCTCATATACTTCTGTATGCGGAGCCATCATGCCGCTTTCGAAATCGAAATAATATTTTCGGATGTCTTCCCAGTAATGACCTAACTCCTCGTATGCTTTAATATCGACATTCGGCTTACGATCATTGCCTTCCAGTGCATAATATAGACTGTTTGCACTTGGCTGGGAGGTCAGGCCTGCCATTGCACCAGTTGCCACATCTACAACATCCACTCCAGCTTCCACAGCACGGGCGTAGGTGAAAATACCATTGCCGCTCGTGTCATGTGTATGAAGGTGAATCGGTATATCGATCGAATCTTTCAGGCTTGAAACAAGCTGATATGCAGCTTCCGGTTTCAACAGCCCTGCCATATCTTTGATTCCCAGGATATGAGCTCCGGCACTTTGTAATTCCTTCGCCATACGGACGTAATAATCCAAATCATATTTCGGGCGGGATGAATCCAAAATATCCCCAGTGTAACAAAGAGCCGCTTCCGCAACTTTTTCATTTTCACGGACGGAATCGATCGCAAGTTTCATTCCATCGATCCAGTTGAGACTGTCAAAGATCCGGAAGACATCGATGCCTGCTGTCGCACTCTTTTCAACGAACTCACGGATCAGGTTATCCGGATAATTTTTATAACCGACTGCGTTGCTGGCACGCAAAAGCATCTGGAACAATACGTTCGGCATCTTTTCCCGGAGTTTCAACAAACGTTGCCATGGGTCTTCCTTCAAGAAACGGGATGCTACATCAAATGTAGCTCCGCCCCACATCTCTACAGAAAACAAGTCAGGCAATAGACGTGCGGTCGGTTCTGCAATCATATCCAAATCCTTGGTACGTACCCTTGTAGCCAATAACGACTGGTGGGCATCCCGGAACGTCGTATCTGTAAGCAGTACTTCGTTTCGATCTTTCAGCCATTTCGCCAATCCTTCCGGTCCCTGCTGATCCAAAATCTGTTTGGTTCCTTCAGGTACTGGCTCTGAATGTCTGACTTTTGGAATCCTCGGCTTATCAAATACTGGCTTCTTTTTATTTTCCATTCCTTCAAAACCGTTGACGGTTCTGTCCGCGATATAATTAAGCATTTTCGTACCACGGTCTTTCCGCTTCGGAAACACGAACAATTCAGGGGAACGATCGATGAATGTCGTATCATACTCTCCCGATAAGAACTGGTTATGCTGGATGACATTCTCTAAGAATGGGATATTTGTTTTGATACCCCTTATTCGGAATTCTCTCAAGTTCCGGACCATCTTGTTAGCTGCCTGATCAAAGGTCAACGCCCAGGTCGACACTTTGACAAGCAAAGAGTCATAGTAAGGAGAAATGACAGCACCCTGGAATCCGTTCCCAGCATCCAGCCGGACACCGAAACCGCCTCCGGAGCGGTAAGCCATGATTTTACCTGTATCCGGCATGAAATTATTTAATGGATCCTCTGTAGTTACACGAGACTGGATGGCATATCCATGGGTGCGGATTTCTGATTGTTCAGGAATACCTACGTAGTCATCATGCAGCGAATAACCTTCTGCTATTTTGAGCTGGGTTTGTACAATATCTACACCGGTAATCAATTCCGTAATGGTATGCTCTACCTGAACCCGTGGATTAACTTCGATAAAGAAGTATTCATTATCTGTTACAAGAAATTCAACAGTCCCTGCGTTGATATAGTCAACGTTCTTCATCAATTTCACTGCAGCATCACAGATTTCTTCCCGTAACTGATCAGTCAATGAAACACTGGGCGCTACTTCAACCACTTTTTGGTGACGGCGCTGAACTGAACAGTCCCGTTCATATAAATGGATGATGTTTTTATCGACATCTCCCAAAATTTGAACTTCGATATGCTTCGGTTCTTCTATCAACCGCTCGACATAGACATCATCATTGCCGAAAGCAGCTTTTGCTTCTGATTTGGCACGGTCATAGGCTTCGTGCACATTGTCAGCATTACGGACGATCCGCATACCGCGGCCGCCGCCTCCTAACGCTGCTTTAATAATGATCGGATAGCCGTGCTTCTCCCCGAACTCTTTTACTTCATCAAAGCTTGAAACCGGGCCGTCGCTCCCCGGAATGACAGGAATTCCAGCTCGTACCGCCTGCTCACGGGCTTTGACTTTATCCCCGAACATATTCAAATGCTCACTGCTGGGTCCGATGAATATGATGCCTTCTTCCTCACAACGGCGTGCAAAATGAATGTTCTCTGATAAAAATCCATACCCAGGGTGAATAGCATCAACCCCGACACTTTTTGCTATTTCAATAATCCCTTCAATGTCTAAATACGCATCAATCGGCTTTTTACCCTCACCGACAAGATATGCTTCATCCGCTTTGTAACGGTGGAATGCACCGGTATCTTCTTTCGAATAAACAGCCACGGTACGAATGTTCAATTCCGTACAGGCACGAAAAACCCGAATAGCGATTTCACCGCGATTAGCTACTAAAACTTTGTTAATTTTCTTTGTTTCAGTCATGATCTCACTCCTTGTCGTTCTAGTTGATTGCTGGTATTTTGATTACTATTATTGACTGGCAATGGCTGCCGGTCTTTTGTTGCCTGCTCTTCTTTCACCCGGACCGTAAGTGCGACGTTATTTAAAATTCCGACAGACATCATCATAATTAATAAGGAGGAACCGCCATAGCTGATGAATGGTAATGGAACACCTGTAATCGGAAGCATTCCTGACATGGCTCCCAGATTGATGAAAGCCTGGATGCCAATCATTGCGGAAATACCGAGGGCCAATAAGGCGCCAAAAGTATCTTTGCAACGTCTGGATATGTATAACCCCCGTAATACTAACGCTCCCATCATCCCAACGACAATGAGCACCCCTATGAATCCAAGTTCCTCAGCGATGACAGCCATGATGAAGTCGGTATGAGGCTCAGGCAGATACCCGAGCTTCTGGACGCCCTGTCCCAGCCCTTCTCCCAACAGACCGCCAGTTCCAATGGCCACATAGGATTGGATCAGGTGATAACCATCTCCATCTGGTGTTTCAAATGGGTTGAAAGCTCCGGAGAAACGAGATAATCGTTCGTCGGTCACCATCTGAGGTGCAGCCACTAAAACAAATGCAAGCGTTACACCAATCAACAATCCGATGTGCTTCCCTTTGATCCCAGAACTTGCGATGACTGTACTTGCAATCAAACCGATGATAGCTGCAGTTCCGAGGTCAGGCTGTAACACAATCATCCCCAGTATCAAGCTGGTCAGAATCAACGGCGGGATGACCGCACGTCCAAATTCATTGATATATTGTTGTTTTTTAGCATAGACCGATGAGAGATAAATAATTAATCCGATTTTTACGAATTCTGCCGGCTGAAAACTCATCACTTTCAAATCATACCAGGAAACAGCATTGTTCACATTTTTCCCAAAAACGAACAGCCCCGCAAGCATCATGACCATCAATAAGACGATGAACTTTGTCATACGTTGCAGATGACGATATGGGAAGATAGTAAAAAATAATAACAGTCCGATCCCTAACGTGCCCCACATGATCTGTTTTTTCAAGAAATGAAAACTGGAGGTTTCCAGCACTACCGGGGCATAGACCATGCTGGCACTGTAAATCATTACAGCACCAAAGCCCGTCAAAAGAATTGGTATGATAAATAAAGTAAAGTCGATATTTTTCAATTTATGTCGCATCACGTTTCATCCCTCTATAATATTTTACTAGATTTGTCGTTAAAATCCTTCTTTACACCATAAGTATTTTTGCTTTCGTTATGTCACGGTGACTATGGATGATATAAAAAAACCCAAATTACAACATTAGCTGTCGCAATTTGAGCTTATATATCAAGATTTCTGTGCAGCTTCATGCAATACATTCAACTGTTGTTCCAAGTTATCAAGCAAGGCCTTTCCTTCTTCCTCGGTAACTAGATCAAGACGAACCGCGAAATCGATTTCACGGGACAATCCGAACATTTGTGTATCTAAAACTTCTTCATATAATGGACACTGTGGCATGGTCAAATTATCCATTTGAACCTTGATTAATTTTAAGATCTTATCTGCATCAGCCTTGAGAAGGGCATAGGCTTTTTCGCGATGATCCACAGCCAGATCAGATAACATCAACATCCCCTCCAATACCAGACTTCTATTTATTATATTATCGTCTGTCCCGGCAAATTGCAACATAAGATATATGTCAACCTTCTAAATTAATAATGTTTAATGGTATTTCATATTAGAAAATCGATAAATCATAGCGGTTGGCGAGGAGTTCCAAAAGTTTTAGACCGACTACACTGTTACCTTTTTCATCAAGGGCTGCTCCGTACACGGCGATGCCTCCATATCCATTGACTGCGCCAACTACTGCCCCAGATACCCCACTCTTTGCAGGTATACCTACGCGTATGGCAAACGAACCGGATGCATCATACATGCCACAAGTGACCATGAAGGTTTTGCAAATACGCGCTAAATGCCTCGGAAGAATCTGCCTGCCGGAATCCAGATCCTTTCCCTCGTTAGCAAATATAGCCCCTATTCGTGCCAGGTGCTGGATATTGACTTCAATGGCACATTGTTTCGTATAGGCATCCAATGTGTCTTCTACACTGCCTTCGATTACTCCGTGCTGCTTCATGTAATAACTAAGCGACCGGTTCAGGTAAGCGGTTTTGAATTCTGAGTCGGCAACTTCTTCGTTGTAACGGATCGACTGATCATCCGTCATATCATGGATAAAGCTCAGTAGTCTGCCTACTTTTTCATCCGGGGTAATTCCATGGATCATGTTTGTTACAGCCAGGGCTCCGGCATTTATCATCGGATTTAAAGGTTTCGATGGTGCATGCTGCTCCAGGCGATAAATCGAATGGAAAGGATCTCCTGTCGGTTCCATCCCGACTCGGTCAAACACAAATTCTTCCCCATTGTCCATTAACGCTAATGCAAGAGATAGCACCTTGGAAATGCTTTGTAACGTGAAACAGCATTCCAGGTTGCCTGCGCTGATACACTCTCCGTCAAGATCATACACCGCTACAGCTAACTCCTCTGGGTCCTGTTTGGCAAGCGCAGGAATATAGTCAGCTACTTTCCCGTCATGTGCCAGCGGTCTTACGTTATCTAACCAATCTTCCAACGTCTCTTTCGTCAAATTCTTTGCCACTTAAATGACCTCCTTCGGGTGCAATGATTGCATTTTTTTGCTATTCTGAATTATGGTGATTAATTTATTGAAAGGTGGCCCATGCCATGATTGTTCAAATAGCAGGAAATGTAAAATATCCAATCACACTTGATCCGACCGTTTGGATTTTTGATGATCGCAAAGTGACCTATGATGAAGCATTCGGTACAGGCGAAAAAGAACAAGAAGAAGAGGATGAGCTTCAGAAAGCTTCCATGCGGTGGGATCGTGAGATTTACCAACAAAAAATTGATCCGCCAGTTAATAGAAGTATTTCCCGTTTTGAGAGAGAAAAAATCCTAAAAGAGACATATTTAATGGATTTAAAGCCTTTCATCTTAACAAGCGAGCCTGCAAATGACCTCAGCGGCGTGACATTGGAGACCAATGATGGTGATGTGGAAGTAACTGTAGAAAAGATGCAGCAGGCCCTGGCATTATTTTCAGTAGAAGGCCGGCCTTTAAAAGAGGATGGCCCGCTTCATCTATATTGGGAAGACGGCAGTAATAAAGATGAACCGATCAAAGGCGTTAAAAAAATCGTTTTTAAATAAGAAAAGCGCAAGCGCCCTGAAAGACACGACACGCATAAGCAAAACGGCTGGAGGAAGGCGTCCTTACCTTTCGCGAGACGGATTGCTAATGTCGCGAGTGTCTGGGCGCTGAAGCTAGCCAATACCTCGCAGAAATGTATACTTTCTTATCTTTGAACAAAACGCCGTACTTTGTCAGTAGTGACGTTTGACTAAACATTCATCGTATGACCGTGTAAAAAAAGCTGGCTGGGCAGGAATGCTTAACATCCTCCCAGTCAGCTTTTTTGTAACTCTTTACAAATAATCCGCTGCCAGTTGTGCCAGTGCCGAGCGTTCGCCCTTGATCAGCTTCACGTGGCCGCTTAAAGCATGGTGTTTGAACTTTTCAACCACATGCATGAGACCATTATTGTATTCATCCAAATAAGGATGGTCGATTTGCTGGGTATCCCCCAGAAGTACGATCTTACTACCTTCACCAATCCTCGTCAGTATCGTTTTCACTTCATGTCTGGTGAGATTCTGCGCCTCATCAATCAATATCAACTGATCCGGTATGCTTCTCCCACGGATGTAGGTAAGGGCTTCGACCTGAATAGATCCGAGCCCGGACAAAATACCATCCAATTCCCCTGGCTTTTTCACGTTGAAGAGATGTTCCAAATTGTCATAAATCGGCTGAACCCATGGTCTCAATTTCTCATCTTTCTCTCCCGGCAAATATCCGAGGTCTTTACCAAGCGGTACAATCGGCCGCGCAACCAGCATTTTTTTATAAAGCCCGAGATCCTCGATTTGCATCAACCCGGCTGCTAGTGCCAGCAAGGTTTTTCCTGTCCCTGCTTTCCCTGTTAATGTTACCAGAGGTATGTCCCTTCTTAATAACAGTTCGAGCGCCATCACCTGTTGGGCATTCCTGGGCTTTATCCCCCACACATGTTCATTTGAAAATTTGCATGGCTTGAGCACTCCGTTGTGATCGACAATTCCCATCGCTGACTGGGAAGGATTAGCACGGTTTTTGATGATAAAAAATTGATTAGGATAGTACGTGAGCGTCAATTCCTGAATAGCCAGTTGACCTTCCTTATAAAAACGATCCAGTGTTTCCTTACTGGCAGACAATTCTTCGAATCCTGCATATATTTCATCTTTATGAATCGCCCGCTCATTCAGATAATCTTCGGCAGGAATCCCCATAGCGTCCGCTTTTACCCGCATTAACATATCCTTCGACACTAAGATGACCTGTTTTCCATTTTTCTTTTGTTTTTCTTCCTCGTGTAAATTATGGGCCACCGCTAATATCCTGTTATCATTTGTTTTTTCCACAAAAATTTCCTCCATCTTTTGATAAGAGCGATGGTTCAGTTCTATTTTCAATTTTCCCCCATTACGAAGCAGAATCCCTTTGTGCAGTTCACCTTTCCCACGAAGCCTATCGATGATTCGGGATACCTGCCTTGCATTTCGTCCAATTTCTTCCATAATTCTTTTTTTCGTGTCTACTTCTTCTAAAACCACAGCTGGTATGATCACTTCATTATCTTCGAAAGTGTAAATCGCGTTTGGATCCTGCAGCAAAACATTGGTATCCAAGACATAGATTTTTTTCAAAAGGTACGCCTCCTATATTAGGATGAATGGTTCCAAGGGTTCTTAACTCATTTATATGTTTCGATGCATAAGGATAGACGACCTGACAAACGCTAGTAAAAAAAGTAGGTGAACTTACGATGCAAAAACCCATCCTCAACACGTTTTTGTTAATCGCTTTACTAATGATTACTGCCTGTCAGGGAGAGGATCCCGAGACGCTGCAGCAAGAAGGAGAAGGATCCGAACCTTTAATGGTAAAAGATTCTGATCCAATTGAAAAAGAAGATAAAACAAATCAGCAAGCTGCTGAGCATCTCGCTAAATTGGCGACAGAAGTTCCGAATGTCCATGATGCTACGGCAATCGTTCTAGGCCCGTATGTGGTTGTAGGTATTGATGTAGATAAAGAACTGGACCGTTCACGTGTTGGAACCATCAAATACTCTGTCGGTGAATCCTTGAAACACGATCCATTCGGTAAACGGGCGGTAGTTGTTGCCGATGCTGACGGCGCTGAAAGAATCCGGCAGTTGAGCAACAAGCTGCGTGAAGGTCATCCAATCCAGGCAGTAACGGAAGAGTTAAGTGCCATTGTAGGGCGTTACATGCCTGAGATGCCGATCGATGACGACCGTGCAGAAGAACCTGATCAAAATAAAGAGTCTGTTCCAGAGCAAGAAGAACAAAAGCTTGATGAAATTGAAGAAGAACAATCCAATGAACATTTAAACCGAAAAAAGAACAGCTAAATCCTTTTCAGGATTTAGCTGTTTGCTTTTTCAAGTATTTCTCGTTCTTTTTCTGTCAGTTCATTATAATACTGTACTCCAAATTGGGAGCCTTCGGAAACCATTTTCGTGTTTTCGTGATTGTCTTCCTGCGGATTGCCAGCAGCTTCGACCGGCAGATCGCTTCCTTCGGATTTGGAGAAAAGCGACTGTGCTTTTCCTTTCCATTGTCCTCGGCGTTCTTCATCCTTCATCATATAAGCTATAGTGCCGGCGCCTAGTGCACCAACCGTTGAAAAAATCCATCTTTTCTTCAAAGAAATCATCCTTTCTTGGTCTTCTGTAGATACACTTCCCTTATTGAATTTATTTGAAACAGAATTTTATTGGTTATTTTTGTAATGCAGACATGACTTGACGGTCTAATTTGGCAGCTGCCTGCTTATCATAGGTTTTGTCATAATCAGGACCTTTGGAAATTTTCGCCCCATAAAACATGACATCCCTCACCTCTTCAATGTCCACTTCGATTTTGGCCAGTTTCAAGGGGATATCTCCAATCCGCTCTGTCAGAATTCGAGCCTTCCCCTTAATGGAATATGTCGACTCGGCATCTATTAGTGTCAGTACGACGTTTGGTGAGGTAGTGATGTTCCTGACAATAACCGATCGATTATCAACAGCGAACAATAGCGATTGTTTATCTTTCGCATATACCCAGCTGATGGCATTCACCATGGGTGATTGATTTTCTTGACTATAAGTAGACAACAACATAAAAGTTTCCTCTTGCAGCAGTTCATATTGCGTATCATTCAACAGGTGCTCTACTTGGTTTGCCATACGGACTCCTCCTTTTCAAAATACAGGAACTCGGAATTATAATGGAAACGATATGGAAAAATGCGTCATGCCATGGATTATGTTATACTTTTTATATTATAGCTATTACTATTATCTGAGGTGAAACTATGCGTGTCCAATGCGTAATATGCGATGAAATAAACAGCATTGACAGTAATTGTCTGCAAGCGAAGCGGCTAAGAAACCGCCGTCTTACCACCTACATGTGTCCAAGCTGTCATCAACGTATTGGGGAAAAGACGAAAAAAAGACTGGCAACCGGCGATTTTCGCATCTACAAAGAGCGAAAAAGTGAACAATATTTATCTTAACCCAATACGTATTACAAAGAGGCTGACCAGATAATAAAGGTCAGCCTTTTGTTATTTCTTTAGCTGTAGTTTTTGAATTTATGAGGTTCGTCCTTAATTTGGACGAGCATCAATTCAATTAGCTCGACAGGGAAGCGAAGCTTACGCACTTCTTCTGAGGTGTGGCAGGTGACTTGATATAACTCACCTTCACGATTGACCTCGATTTCTTTTACCTGATGATCACTTTGCAGCATCTCATAAAAGAAATCAGCTGTTTCATTTGCAGAAGCATCATCCGGACGATAATCTGCTACGACCTTGATCGTTAACCAATTATATACAGCATCTTGTAATGAGCGCATACGCTTCCCCACTCCTTTTTATGAACTTTCATTTCTCGACTCCCGTTCCTTGTGCAGGCGGATACGATAAATACCCAGTACAATCGCGGAAGCAAGCAAACTTTCAGCGATTGGCAGGTTCAGACCTAAAATTAGAGTTAAAAAGAAAGTACCAATCACCAATACGCCATATACGATCAGGTTCTGCAACAAAGGCAGTTTTCTGGCAAAACCAAGTTTGAAGGTAATAATAGCCAGAGTGACTACTGTTAAATACAATAAAAAGAAGCCGCGGAATAACAAGGCCACTTCATCTTCATTATTCATATTCACTTCTGTACCCAGTCCCTGGAAGAACATATCTGCAATTGGCCACAGATCATTGGGTACGTTCAAAACATTTTCCTCGTTCATGATGTTCCCCCTTGTTCTCTCTTGTCTCCATGATACTAAACAATAAGGAATGGCGCTACAAGAAAATATCAGGATATCATTGTTTATTCGCCCGTTTTCAACAAAGGAAATGTCCGCTATACTGGATAGGTACATATAAAAGAGGTGATTGGAAATGAATAAAATAGACTGGAAAAGGATGTTCGTCGCTTTTTTAGCTATCCTTTGTTTCGTGTTTGTCGGATTTGCATTAGGAATGAGGAGCTTTTGGCTGGCCGGGTTTTTTCTGCTTCTCGGTTTTGCCGTCATGGGGTTTGGTATTGCCGGAAAAAGAAAACGATCGTGACTTCTTCTTTGAAAACTTAAAAATAAAGAAAAGCTCAGAGGCATTGGGGACTCCCCTTAAGGTAGACAGTTTAAAAACAAAACTGTTTATCTTAAGGATCCTTCCGAATTAGCCCTGAGCTTTTTTTCTTGGCTTTGTTAAATCTCAGTGTTGATTTAAAGTTAAGCTCCCTTTACTTGAAGACTCAGCTTCGAGATAGTTGTGTCCGTTACCAAGGTGGAGTTGGGATGGGCTGGGAAACGACTCGCTTTCCTGCGGGGGATCTGGCAAGCTTCCTCGGGCTAAAGCCCTGTGGGATCTCGCCTACCCCCTTTTCCCGCGGGAGTCTCGCCGTTTCCCTGCCCATCCAGCCAATTTAGTAATAAACGGCCCCTTCAAAATAAGAAAAAATGCAGCTGAAACTTTCCTAATTTACATATTTAAAACTGGTATAAAGGCGGCAAAGTCTTCTTTCTATTATCATGGGCGGTTACCACAAGGGTGATTTCGAGTGCTTTTTATGGCAAAGGGCGTAGGGAAACGGTGAGACTCCTGTGGGAGCTGAGTGATAGGTGAGGCCCCGGAAGGCGAAGCCTGAGGAGACTCAGCACACGCCCACGGAAAGCGAATCGTTTCCCGAAGCCCCTAAACTCCAATAATATCTCGAAATCAAGTCTTCAACTTTTCGTCCCTGTTATTGAATAAGCCTTAAAGTAATCCACAACATTCAACCGAGCCTTCAGCTTAAATTTTTAATTCCACATATTCACTGACAATTTCCTGATGGATATCGCGGTGCGAGGTCAAAATAGAATTCTTCTCCAGCATATTGACCGGCTGGCCATTTGCCTGCGTGGTGATACCTCCGACTTCTTCAACGATGACAATCCCCGCTGCGATATCCCACGGCATCAGACTCATCGTCAAATACCCATCGATAATTCCTTCAGCGACGAAGGCGAATTCCAGGGCAGCGGAGCCAAAGGACCGGGTACCTCTTACCTTCTCCACCAATCGATGGATCCCTTCTTCACCTACTCGTTTATTACGGAGCGCCCAAAACGAATTGATAGCAAGAATCGATTTATCTAATTCCTGAGACTCATCAAGTCTTTCTAGAGGCTTACCATTTTTGAACGCGCCTTCGCCCCTGATGGCTGTATAAAGAACATCAGCCATGACATCATATATCAGCCCGATTTCTCCGATGCCATCGTAATATATACCAATAGAAATAGCGAAGTTCCTTTTTTGATGAACGAAATTCATCGTTCCATCGATCGGATCGACAATCCACACGGTACCGTCGAGGGTTTTGATATCATCACCGAAGCCTTCTTCCCCGAATAACTGGTGTTCAGGATAATGGTTGCGTATTTTTTCTACAAAAAACTTTTCTGTCTCCTTATCCAATTCTGTAACGAGATCATTCGGGTTTGATTTCGTTTCAATTTTAAATGGCTGTTCCATCCGCTTTCTGATTTGTTCACCTGCTTCAAGCACCCACGCTTTTGCCTGCTCGAATATTTGCTGTCTTGCTTGTTTTTCCATGACAAGAACCCCTTTTACATAAATACATAGTTGTTGTTTAGTTTCAGCCTAACAAAGTTTGACTGTTTTCACACTCTTTTAACTAGTCAAAGCAATGCTTCCGTTTCATTATATACAAAAAAAGAGCAACTTATCAGCTGCTCTGTTCATGCCATCCATTGGATAAGTTCGGTACGTAACTCATTTAAGCGTTGTTTACTGTTGATTATTTGTTCTTCATCTTCCTCCATCATCGCATCATATAACGTCATCAATTCGTAATCTATCTCCAACCGGATGACGGGGAGTTTTTCTTCAGCTTCACGTCGCCTTAACGCTTCCATTACACGCTTCATTTAGTTTTCCCTCCCTTATATAAACCCTCGTTTGTCTATTTATATGAGCAGTTTGCTTGATCGGTATGTGTTTTTATTACTTTTATTTAACCAAAATTACAGAGTTTCAAACCAAAAGAACGTATTATTTAGAAGATGGATCATACTATGGTAAACTTTCTACTAGCAGAATGTTTAGGAGTTGATGGTTAATGGAGCAATTCAATGGTTTTACAGAGAAAGACTTTGAGGTCTTTAACATTCCTGGTCTGGATGAACGCATGGAGGTACTGAAAGCTCAGGTTTCTCCAAAGCTCGAAGCGATTGCTACAGAACTCGCTCCCGACCTTACCGCGTTGACTGGAGATGAAATGTTCGTACATGTCGCGAAGCATGCAAGGCGTACAAAAAATCCGCCTAATGACACATGGGCCGCTCTCGCCAACAGCAACCGTGGTTATAAGAAACTTCCCCATTTTCAAATTGGCCTATGGGAAACGCATGTGTTCGTCTGGTTTGCCGTCATTTATGAAAGCCCGGTAAAACAGGACTTCGCAAAAGCAATCAAGAAAGAAGACAACCAGATTCGAAAAGAGATACCAGAAGACTTCGTCTGGTCGATTGATCATATGAAACCGGAAGCTATTCCGCAAAAGGATTTGACGGAAGAAAAATTCAGCGAGATGGTCGACCGCCTGGAAAATGTAAAAAAAGCTGAGCTGCTTTGCGGGCTTAACATAGACCGGAACGATCCTATCTTGAAAGATGCTGATAAATTTCTTGCTCGATGCAAAGGCGCATTCGAAACTCTGGAACCCCTTTACCGTATGGCAAAACAAGCCTGATTCCATTTCTCTTCAGAGAGAATCGGGTTAAATAAAAAACTTGTCTTCCTAGAACAAAAGCTCAAGCGCCTTGCTAACCCCCGACAAGCTTAAGACAAGCCTCGCCGTGACGTTTCCTGTCACAGAGAGGATTGAATTAAGACTTCGAGGGGGGTAGGCGCTAGAGCTGGATGACACCCACTACCTGAAAATTTTATAATTTCCTAACCCACAAAAAAAGTCTGCTCCTCGCCATAAGTGGCAAGGGGCAGACTTTTTCAAATTACATACTCACTTTATTTCCGTTTTCCATTTCTTTCGCTTTTTTTACGGTCCGGTAGCAGGAGTAGCCGGATTCTTTCTCGAACTTGCCGCATAATTGTTTTTCTTCACTTTTGGAAGGCACAATCTGCTTGAACCTGGTATAGGCCAGCATCAACTCATCCCGCTTCACACTTTTTTCATACGCCTGTTCTACTAATGAATAAAAATTGACCACATCGATGATTTCTTGTTTCGACCACGTTTCGTCGATTGGATAGGTATAATTCATATTCATGACTCCTTTCGTTCATTTGCTCCACTTGTTCCGGATATCTTCTGCTTCCGTAATCATGCTTGTAAATAAAGCTTGCACGGAAGGCACATCCTTTATTCTGCCTGCAACCTGGCCAGCCCAGGCAAAGCCACTATCTGTTTCGCCTTGATAAATATATCGTTTATTAGCTTCCCCGCTGATAAAAGACTTCAAACCTTCATAGCCCGGGTTACCGGTCTCTAAGTGAAGAATTTCATCGGTCCATTTATTTTTTAGTGCTCTCGCGGGAGCTTTCAATGATTTTTTTATCACGGTGGTACTCATTTCATCTGCTTGCACCAATGCTTGTTTATACTTTTCGTGGGCATGGATACATTCTTTCGTCGCAATGAACCTGGTGCCCATTTCAATTCCTTCCGCTCCAAGGCTTAAAGCAGCCATCAGGCCGCGGCCATCACCAATGCCTCCGGAAGCAATGACAGGAATGTTTACGGCATCGACTACTTGCGGGGTAAGTACGAACGTTCCGATGTCATCCCGGCCGATATGTCCTCCTCCTTCATGCCCTACGACCATGACGGCATCCGCACCGAGTTCTTCCGCTTTCTCTGCCTGTCTTCTGGCGGCGACGAGCACTAATTTTTTTATAGGGCTGCCCTCGACCATCTCAAGTACTGGTTTAGGATTGCCTCCTGTTACAGAAATAACCGGTACTTCTTCCTGGATAGCAGCTTCAACCATATGCTCAAATGGTCTCCCGTGCTGACCAATGGCAAAATTGACCCCAAAAGGTTTATCGGTCATGGTTTTAACACGCCTGATTTCCTTTGTTAGCTGTTCTGGTCCATCCATGCTCATAGCAGTGATCTGACCCAGGCCGCCTGCTTCTGAAACAGCTGCAGCAAGATCGGCGTATGCTAGATGAGCCAAGCCGCCCTGGATAATCGGATATGTAATTCCCAGCAAATCTGTTACTCTTGTTTCCCAATTCATTTTTCCTTCCTCCTTTTTTACATTCTATCATGATAGTTCGATACAGCTTCAACTAATAACCTTACCTGCAAAAATGCTAGCCACAATTGCCCGCATCTGCTATAATTCATATGTTTTATACGATTTCATGAAGAGGTGTAGCGATTGTCTCAACACAAAACTCCATTGTTTTCGGGTTTGTTAGCGCACATGGAAAAGAACCCGATTCAATTTCATATTCCCGGCCATAAAAAAGGAAAAGGAATGGATGAAGAATTCCGTCACTTTATCGGTGACAATGCTCTATCAATCGACCTGATCAATATCGAGCCATTGGATGATCTTCACCATCCGCACGGTATCATTAAAGAAGCCCAGGATCTTGCTGCAGAAGCTTTTGGGGCTGATTATACATTTTTCTCTGTACAAGGAACCAGCGGGGCAATCATGACCATGGTGATGAGTGTCTGCCACCCCGGAGATAAAATTATAGTACCAAGAAATGTCCATAAGTCGGTCACAACTGCTATCATTTTTTCAGGAGCGACTCCGGTATTTATCCACCCCGAGCTGGATGAACAGTTAGGTATTTCTCACGGTATCACCCCAGAAGCGGTCAACAGGGCGCTGGAAGCTCATCCTGACGCTAAAGGTGTACTCGTTATCAATCCTACTTATTTTGGGATTGCTGCTGATTTAAAGAAAATTGTCGAGGTCGCACATAATTATGACGTGCCTGTGTTAGTTGATGAGGCACATGGGGTCCACATTCATTTTCATGATAAACTTCCATTATCGGCCATGCAGGCAGGAGCGGACCTGGCGGCAACAAGTGTTCATAAGCTCGGCGGTTCGATGACACAGAGTTCCGTCTTGAATTTAAAAGAAGGTCTGGTTTCCCATGAACGTGTCCAGGCGGTATTATCGATGCTGACGACGACATCGACCTCCTACCTGTTGCTCGCTTCCCTTGATACTGCCCGGAGACAATTAGCCATAAAAGGAAAAGATATGATTGATACGACGATTGTTCTGGCTGAAAAAACACGCAAGGCAATCAATCAACTTCCAGGCCTATACTGTGTAGGAAAAGAAATTATCGGCAGCGACGCCACCTTCGATTATGACCCTACAAAACTGATTATTTCGGTCAAAGACCTAGGACTGACAGGCTACGATGTGGAAGTTTGGTTGCGACAGCATTACAACATCGAAGTAGAATTATCTGATTTATATAACATTCTCTGTCTTGTAACACCAGGAGATACAATAGAAGAAACTGGTTTGCTGGTTCATGCTTTGAAAGAGTTGGCATCAAGCAGGCCTGTGCTGGAAGGGAATGAAGAGATTCAGGTCAAAGTCCCAGAAATTCCATTGCTTGCTTTATCGCCGAGGGAAGCATTTTATTCGGAGACTGAAGTCGTTGCTCTTGACGAAGGTATCGGCCGGATCAGCGCGGAATCGCTGATGATCTACCCACCAGGCATCCCGATCTTTATTCCAGGTGAAATCATTACAAAAGAAAATGTAGCTTATATACGCGAAAATCTGGAAGCAGGCCTGCCCGTACAGGGACCTGAAGATGAATCGCTTGAAACCATCCGTGTCATTAAAGAACATCGAGCCTTCAAATAAGTACACATAACAAATTAAACCCCACCAGATATTTTGGTGGGGTTCATTATGTCACACTAATTTTATTTTTTCTCTTTCGGATTGCATGACGGACAAGTACTATAAAGTGTAGAAACCTTCTCATCCTCATAATGTTCAATAATTCTCTGGCAATCTTGACATACAATTGTACCCATCTGTACATCCAGCTCCTTTACAAGATTTTTTGTAATCGTTTTCAGGTTATGTTCTTATTTTAATATGACACATTTGAAAAATCAAGCCTAAAAAGTATGTCACATTAATATTTTTCTACCCAATATATTCATCCTGTAAACGAACCGGGAGTATTTTACTCGTAAGAAGCTTCCATTAATTCTGCCGGAGGTACAACTTCGTCAAGAAAGTCTGCTAAATCTACAGCTACGCCCTGGTTAGGAAGCCTGAATTTCTTTTGCAGAAAGTCTAAATCTTTAACATCCGCACTATCGAACAAAGCGGATTGTCCGGTCTGCATGCACACAATTAACGGTTTCCCAAAAAACTGACTGGTATAGATGATGCCAAAATCATACCTTCCTTCCTGTGTGGTAAATCCGACAAACCTGACATTAGACTGTTCCATTTCATCATACAATTTTTCCATATACATAGTTTACCTCCTTTTATTTTTAAGCCTTATCGGCTTTTTTACATCATTAATGCTTTGAACGTGACAAATGTTATTGAGCAGGGAACCATGAAAGTGCTAACATGAAAGTAGAAACTAATGACAGGAGTTGGAAAAATGGGAAAAAGCGCATTCATTCATCTTGTAAAAGAAAGTGTCCAACAGTCGATTTCGTTGAAAGAAGTTCAGGATTTGCTTAACTATTATCAGGAAATAACGTCAAAAACCGGCGAGCAACTGGATTGGAGCTATAGCGGTCATGCTTTTCCTTATTTGGTTACGAAAAAGAAAGATGACAACGGCAACTACCTGCATTTGAAGGGAAAAGACCCTAATTATCAACATTTACTAATTGGAGTAGGAAGTACAATGGGAGCAACAGAAGATGATGAGCAATACTTCATTCAGATCACATTACCTGAAGCTTCAACACATGGAGATAAAAACAAAGGAAATGAGTTGGCTAAATTCTTTGCGAAGAAATTAGAAGGAAAATTACAATTATTCAACGAGCGTATTATGTATTATTATAAACGAAAACTCTCATAAATAGAATAAAAATGCATTAGGTGGTATCCGATTGAACCTTAATACTCAGTGAAAAAGCTCTGGTACAAATCATTTCGAGCTGAAATTTTGCCAAATAGAGGATTAGCTTAAAAGCTAACTTCCTAAATTATAATAAAAATACCATCACGCAAGCTTCTCTGCTTGGTGATGGTATTTTTATTATGGCCGCTTGATCAAAGCTGGATCTAACAATTCATATCCTTTTTCTTTAAGCCCGGTTACAATGTCTTCCAATCCATTTGCTGTCCATTCACGATCATGCATCAGCAGGTTGGCTCCGTCACTCAACAATGGGGTTTCCACCATGATTTTTGCTATTGCTGAGGCGCTCTGATAATCTTTCTCCCAGTCATAGCCATACGTCCAGTTCATCAAAAGCATTCCTTCTTCTTCCGCCAGCTGCTTTGTATACTCGGTGTTTTGACCAAAGGGCGCCCGGAAGAATTCTGGTCTCTCCCCGATGATTTCTTCCACCCGATCATTCAGCCCAACAATTTCTTCATATTGCTGCTCTTTAGTCAGAGAAGGCAAAGAAGAATGACTGTAGGTATGGTTTCCGATAGGGAATCCCAGTTCATGAATCTGCTTTAACTTTTCTTCTTCTTCGGGAGTATCTAAGAAGTGACCATTAACAAAAAATATCGCTGGTGCTCCTAATTCATTCAATGTTTTTGCCATTTCTACACTATATTTATCCGGCGCATCATCAATGGTAAGCAAGGCTACTTTCTCGTTAGCCTGATCATCCATCGGTTGAAAAGCCCAGTTTCCTGATAATTCGTACATAGGCTCGGTTACAACCTCTTCTGCTTCTTTCTCTAAGTCACCTGAATCCTCTGTCTCAGATTCTTTTGCTTCTTCACTTGAACTTTGACTTCCGGCTTCTTTCGACTCCCCCTCTTCTGTCTTTGGAGCTTCTGTTCCTTCTTTTGATTCTGCTTTGACTGTCTCGTCCTGGGACACATTTTCGCTCGTACTGCAGGCACCTAAAACAATAATCATTACTATCGCCAATAAAAATACAAAATATCTTTTCATGAAAAGACCCCCGGATGTTATTTTTTTCTATGTATTTCCAACAATTACATTATATACGATTTATTATAGTTTTTACTATGGTTTCCCGTTAATTTATACTATAATTAGAAATCGTGGCTGGAGCCGACAGAAAATGCAGGGTGATTCAAGATGATGGAACGTCTGTTGCAATTTAAACTTTTTGGAAGCAGGACACTTAAAACCGGTATCTCCGTCTTTATAACCGCACTGATTTGCGGTTATTTTGGTTGGCCGGTTATTTTTGCGGTGATTACAGCGATTGTCACTATTGAACATACCGCGGCAGATTCTATCCGGAAAGCAGCGGTAAGGTTTCCCGCTTCTGCCATTGGAGCGTTAATCGCCACTTCTTTATATGGGGTGTTTGGAAAAGGTGCACTTACTTATGCGCTCGTGGCTATATTGACGATTGCTGTTTGCCATAAACTCAACTTACAGGATGGCATACTGGTCGCTACGATAACCGCAACAGCAATGATTCCTGATTTCCAGGAAAATTACATTGTTTCGTTCTTTATTAGATTGGGTACAACATCTATTGGTATAGTAGTTTCTTCCCTAGTCAATTTTTTCCTGTTGCCGCCAAATTATTTTAGCAATATCCAACGCAATATTGATCGATTATTTTCACAGTCTGCTGACCTGCTGGAGTTGACTTTAAAAAATGTCATTGGAGAAAAACATGAAAAAAGAGCACTTATTAATAAAAAATACCGTGAACTGACACAAAGTATCGAAAGGACCCATCAACTTTCCCATTACCAGCGGGAAGAATGGTCCTATCATAAGCATACGAACATTGATATGCGCGCATTCCAATATACCCAAAAGCGCCTTGATCTATTGCAGCAGATCATCTACCACTTAGGAAACTTGCAGTATATTCAAACGGATAGTGGGGATTTCAATCACAGGGAAAAACATTTACTGGGAAGAATGATTCCGTCATTTGTGGCAATATTAAAAGCACCAAGACATCACATACCTGAAAAGCATTTCCAGCATATCAATGAACTGGATCATGTTTTTTGGGAATGGAAGCATGAACATATCGAACAAGAAACTCGCTACCGGCACCATTTGCCACCTCAAACGGTATTATTATATGAGCTGCTCTGTTTACATGACGTAATAGAAGAACTTAGTCAACTTTCCAACTCAAAGCATGCAGACATTTATTATCGTTATCTTAACGAACAGGAACACGTAAACTGACCGTCGATCAATCACTACAGAATTCATAGAAAGGATGATGAGATTGAAACAAATCACAAAAGTTTTTTACATCTCGGTCGTGATTGCCTTTCTCTTTATCGGATGGGGAATCATACCGGAATCAACATTAGGGACATGGAGCCTGAGTAACGTCACAACAAACATTCAAAGTTTTATAACCGACAAATTTGGATGGTTCTACTTACTTTCTGCAACAGGATTCTTGGCATTTGCTATCTTCTTAATCTTTTCTAGGTACGGAAAAATCAAACTGGGTAAACCTGACGATGAACCGGAATATCCTTACATCACCTGGTTTGCGATGCTATTCAGTGCTGGTATGGGTATTGGGTTAGTTTTCTGGGGTGCTGCGGAACCACTTTCACACTTCCACACCCCACCTACTGCGGAACCTGGCACACAGCAGGCAGCTAGAGAAGCGATGCGCTACAGCTTTTTCCACTGGGGCTTGCACCCATGGGCTATCTACGCCGTAATCGCATTGGCTCTTGCTTATTTCAAGTTCCGTAAAGATGCTCCAGGTGTTTTTAGCGCAGCATTAGTGCCATTGCTTGGTGAAGAACGAATTAAGGGACCAATTGGAACTATAGTCGATTCCATTGCCGTATTCGCAACAATTTTCGGTGTGGCGACTTCTCTTGGTTTCGGAGCCTTGCAAATCTCGAGTGGTCTTGCTTATTTGGTTCCAGGGTTGAATGATAATTTCACCCTTCAGTTATCGATTATAGCCGCTGTTACCGTCTTGTTTATGCTTTCGGCCATGACTGGTTTGAATAAAGGGATTAAATATTTGAGTAATACGAATATCGTATTAGCCCTGTTATTAATGTTCTTCCTGCTATTCGCAGGACCGACTAACTTTATCATGGATTACTTTACAACAACGTTTGGGTCTTACATTTCAAACCTGCCACAAATGAGTTTGCGTATGACTCCATTCTCGGAAGAAAGTAACACCTGGGTTCAGGGCTGGACAATCTTCTATTGGGCCTGGTGGATTTCATGGGGACCATTCGTCGGAACGTTTATCGCTCGTGTATCCCGCGGCCGTACCGTCCGTGAATTCATTCTTGGTGTCCTGCTGGTACCGACCATATTCGGGGCTCTTTGGTTCTCTGTGTTCGGCGGTACAACGATTCACCTTGAATTCTTCCAGGGCATGGATATCCAGTCTGCGGTTTCTGAACTAGGGACAGAAGTTGCCCTATTTGCAATGTTAGAAAATGTCCCGCTTGGCATGGTGATGTCAATCATCGGACTGTTGTTGATCAGTACGTTCTTTATCACATCGGCTGACTCAGCAACCTTCGTACTTGGAATGCAGACGACAGGCGGCAGCTTAAACCCTCGTAACCCGGTTAAGTTTACATGGGGAATTATCCAGTCTGGTGCAGCAGCTGTGCTGCTATGGATGGGTGGCTTAGAATCTCTTCAGACTGCAGCCATCATAGCCGCCTTCCCGTTCACGTTTATTATGATTATGTTATGCTTCTCGTTATTACGAACATTTGCTGAAGAGGATAAAAAAATAGGATTAAAAAAGAAACAATAAGTCATGATTAGAAACCTGCCCTTCATTGGGCAGGTTTTTTAATGACTTTTTATCTCCCCGTCTTACCTTCTATTTCACACTTTTCATTTAAACTTCGACGTTTTTTCACTTCCGTGACATTTCGATAACATTCGATTCATTTCAATCTTTATTTGTTAGAATGAAATCAGCTTCCAAGAAAAGAAAGAGAGTGGTATTCCATTGACTAAAACAGTACTACCAATCGGAATAATTTTCTTGTTATTTACGGGGTGTTTCCCAGAACAGAAAAAAATAGAAGTCATTAGTGCCAAGCCGAGTGGTTATGAAATACAGCTGGTCACTGAAGAAAGAGAACTTGAGACGGAAAAAGCCTACATGGATGCGTTTATTGCGTTTAAAAATCAATACCAGGAACAGCCACTGGAGTTTTTTAAAAGCTCTTCCTCTTTATACAGCATTGAAGACAAAATAACCCAGCTTCCTACCTTATTGATTAGGAAAGAGGGTAAAACTATCGCCAAAATCTCTGGTAAGCGTAATAGTCACGAAATTGTCGATCAATTAAAGAATACGATTAAATAAACATAGAAATCGTTTTAAAATAGCTCCCTTTACATGAAGACTCAGTTTCGAGAGAAACTGTTTCCGTTACGGTTGAGAATCTCTGGAGGTCCGGGAAATCACTCGCTTTCCATGGGAGTACGGCCAGGTCCCCCGCAGGAAAGCGAGTAGTTTCCTAGCCACCACTAACGCTTTTATGGTAAAGAACCTTGAAACTGAGTCTTCCATAATACGGCCCTTTAATTGAATAGGAGTCTTATTAAGAATCAACTGCCCGTTTAACAGAAGCTCTTTAATAGGAAATAAAAAAATCCTGAACCATTGCGGTTCAGGATTTTTTGAATCGTATTATTTAATGTGAATTGGAGTTCCTAGTGCCACTTCAGCTGTTTCCATCGTAATTTCACCTAGGGATGGATGCGCATGAATGGTCAATGCAAGGTCTTCCGCTGTCATGCCAGTTTCGATAGCCAAACCTAATTCAGCAATCATGTCGCTGGCATTGGCACCGGCAACTTGCGCACCGATGACAAGACCGTCATCTTTACGTGTGACCATTTTGACAAAACCGTCTGTATCATTCAAGGAAAGTGCACGTCCATTAGCTGCGAACGGGAACTTAGAAGCCTTGACATCATAGCCGGCATCTTTTGCTTCTTTTTCCGTGTAACCGACAGAAGCAAGTTCCGGATCAGAGAATACAACCATTGGAATGCCAAGATAGTCGATTTCTGATTTTTCACCAGCAATGACTTCTGCTGCAATTTTACCTTCATAAGAAGCTTTGTGAGCTAGTGGAGGTCCTTCCACGATGTCACCGATAGCAAAAATATTGTCCACATTCGTACGGCACTGTTTATCGATTTTGATAAGACCTTTATCATCCATCTCAATACCAACTTGCTCAAGACCAAGTTCTTCGGTATTTGGCTTACGGCCGACAGTGACAAGCAGGTAATCTGCTTCGATGGTCTTCTCTTCACCTTTTACTTCATAAGTGACCTTCACACCATCTTTAGTCTCTTCAACACCTTGTGCCATTGCGTTGGTAACTACATCGACGCCTTTTTTCTTGAGACGTTTTTTAACAAGCTGAGTCATTTGTTTTTCAAAACCGCCAAGAATGTCTTTCGTTCCTTCCAGGATGGTTACTTCTGTATCGAAGTCAGCGTAAGCTGTACCAAGCTCAGTGCCGATATAGCCTCCACCGATAACAACCATCTTTTTAGGGATTTCTTTCAAGTTCAATGCGCCAGTAGAATCCAGTACACGCTCAGAATACTTGAATTTAGGAAGTTCAATCGGGCTGGACCCTGTAGCAATAATACAGTTATTGAACGTGTAAGTCTGAGAGTTCTTATCATCCATGACACGGACAGTGTTTTTGTCTACAAAGTAAACTTCACCCTTTACGATGTCTACTTTGTTACCTTTCAACAATCCTTCAACACCGCCAGTCAATTTATCAACGACTTTACCTTTCCATTCCTGTACTTTAGAAAAGTCGACAGTTGTGTTTTCGGATTTGATGCCCATGTCTTCGGCGCCTTTTGCATGCGCAAAACGGTGGCCAGCCTGGATCAAAGCTTTAGACGGGATACAACCGACGTTCAGACAGACGCCACCAAGCACGCCTTTGTCTACGATCGTTACTTTTTGTCCAGTTTGTGCGGCACGGATGGCAGCTACATAGCCGCCAGGACCCGCACCTACTACTAACGTATCAAGTTCAATTGGAAAATCTCCTACTACCATACTTTACGCCTCCATCATAATTAGTTGTGGATCGTTCAGTAAACGCTTGATGTGGTTCATTGCATGCTGAGCTGTAGCACCATCGATAATACGGTGGTCAAAGCTCAAGGACACTGCAAGAACTGGAGCGACTACGATTTCGCCGTCACGTACAACAGGTTTTTCAGCAATACGGCCAATACCTAAGATAGCTACTTCCGGATGATTGATAACCGGTGTGAACCATTGTCCACCTGCTGAACCGATATTAGTGATCGTAGTGGAACCGCCCTTCATTTCTTCGGATGATAGTTTACCGTCACGAGCTTTCACAGCAAGTTCATTGATCTCGCTTGAGATAGCGAATACGGATTTGCGATCAGCATCTTTTACGACTGGTACAAGCAATCCTTTGTCAGTATCTGCTGCGATACCAATATTATAGTAGTGTTTCTGAATAATTTCATCCGTTTCGTCATCAACTTGCGTATTTAGGACAGGATATTTTCTTAGAGCAGATACTAATGACTTCACTACATATGGCAGATAAGTCAGCTTGATATCCTGCTCAGCAGCTACAGCTTTGAACTTCTTACGATGTGCAACAAGTTCTGTCACGTCTACTTCGTCCATCAATGTTACGTGAGGAGCAGTATGCTTCGAATTAGTCATCGCTTTAGCGATTGCTTTACGGATGCCGCTCATCTTCTCACGTGTTTCTGGATATTGGCCTTCCAGTACAGGCTGTTGTTTTTCACTGGAAGCAGCAGCTTGCTGATCTTGTGCTTCTTCTTTTGCTTCTCCTGCATCAGCTGCTGGTTTCTGATCGCCGCTCAAGTATGCATCAACATCTTCTTTAGTCACGCGGCCATTTTTGCCAGACCCTTGAACTTTACGGATGTCTACATCATTATCACGGGCATGCTTACGTACAGATGGCATAGCGATGACACGCTTGCTTTCATCTACTTCTTCATCGTCTGCAGCAGGAGCTTCTTCTTTCGCTGCACCTTTGTCTTCTGCAGCCGGCTCTTCTGATTTCTTTTCTTCTTGTTTTTCTTCTTTTGGAGCTTCTTCCTGCTTGTCGTCTCCGCTGTCATCAGACTCATAGCCTTCCGCGTCGAATGTGATGATGGTAGTACCGACAGTAGTGGTTGTACCTTCTTCGACTAATACCTCTTTAACGGTACCTTCAACAGGAGAAGGGATTTCTACGACAGCTTTATCATTTTGTACTTCACAAAGAACATCGTCTTCTTTTACTTCGTCACCGGCTTTGACAAACCACTTTACAATTTCGCCTTCATGGATGCCCTCACCGATGTCCGGTAGTTTAAATTCGAAAGCCACGAATATTGCCTCCCTTTTCTAGGTTTCAATTAAAAGTTCATTACTTTATTGACTTTCTCTACAACGTCATTATGGTTTGGAAGCCATACTGTTTCCGCTTGAGAGAATGGATAAACTGTATCTGGAGCAGCTACACGCAGTACTGGCGCTTCCAGATGCAGAATCGCTTTTTCCTGAATTTCAGAAACGACAGCAGCAGCGATACCAGCTTGCTTTTGTGCTTCCTGAAGTACGACAGCGCGATTCGTCTTCTTGACGGATTCCAGAATCGTTTCATAATCAACCGGAGCAACCGTACGTAAGTCGATCACTTCTGCAGAAACTCCGTTTTCTTCCAGTTCGTCGGCAGCTTTCAATGCAGTATGGACCATCGCACCGTAAGCAACCAAAGTAACATCTTTACCTTCACGTTTCACTTCCGCTTTGCCTAGTTCGATGGCATATTCCTCTTCTGGAACTTCTTCACGGAAGGAACGATAAAGCTTCATATGTTCAAGGAAGATAACCGGATCATTATCACGGATAGATTGAATCAACAATCCTTTTGCATCATAAGGGTTAGAAGGAATGACTACCTTCAGACCTGGCTGCTGTGCCATCAACCCTTCCAGGCTGTCCGCGTGAAGTTCTGGTGTGTGTACACCGCCACCGAATGGGGAACGAACAGTGATCGGCATGGTACGGGTACCACCGGAACGATAACGATAACGAGCCATTTGCCCGCTGATTGCATCCATTGTTTCAAAAACGAAACCGAAGAACTGGATTTCAGGTACTGGACGGAATCCTTGAAGAGCAAGTCCGATTGACATGCCGCCGATTCCAGATTCAGCTAGTGGTGTATCAAATACACGTTCTTCACCGAATTCTTTTTGTAAGCCTTCAGTTGCTCGGAAAACACCGCCGTTTTGGCCGACGTCTTCACCGAAGACTAGCACATTTTCATCATTTTTTAATTCTGTGCGCATCGCATCAGTGATGGCTTGGATCATTGTCATTTGTGCCATGGTTTACTTCGACTCCTTTGCCTCGTATTCTTCCCTTTGCTCTTTCAGGCTGGCAGGAAGTTCTTCATACATGATGTCCATAAGTTCAGTGACTTTCTGTTTTGGCTGCTCGTCCGCTTTCTTGATCGCAGCTTTGACATCTTCTTTCGCCTGTTCAATCACTTCATTTTCTTCTTCTTCAGACCATAGGCCTTTATTTTCAAGGAACGTACGGAAACGGACAATCGGGTCTTTCGCTTCCCACTCGTTGTCAGTTTCTTCTGTACGGTAACGGGTCGGATCGTCCCCGGCCATTGTGTGTGGACCATAGCGGTAAGTAAGTGTCTCGATCAATGTCGGACCTTCACCGTTGATAGCACGTTCACGCGCATCTTTTGTAGCAGCATAAACAGCTAATACGTCCATACCATCCACCTGGACTCCTTCGATACCAGCAGCAACTGCTTTTTGCGCAATTGTTTGTGCTGCAGATTGCTTTTCGACTGGTACGGAAATCGCATAACGGTTGTTTTGGACAACGAATACTGCTTGAGCGTTAAATGCACCAGCAAAGTTGATTCCTTCGTAGAAATCACCTTGAGAGGCACCGCCATCTCCAGTGTAAGTAATTGCAATAGCGTCTTTACCACGTTTCTTCATTCCGATTCCAACACCAGCAGCTTGCGTGATCTGTGCACCAATGATGATTTGCGGGCTGACAGCATTCACACCTTCTGGCATTTGGTTACCATGGAAATGACCACGGGAGAAAAGGAACGCCTGATACAATGGAAGACCATGCCAGATCAATTGTGGTACATCACGATATCCTGGCAGGATAAAATCCTCTTTTTCAAGTGCAAAATGGCTTCCTAGCTGGGAAGCTTCTTGTCCTGCTGTTGGAGCATAGAATCCCAAACGGCCTTGACGATTCAAGGCAATCGAACGTTGGTCTAAAATACGGGTGTAAACCATGCGGCGCATAATTTCTTTCAAATCATCGTCTGAAAGTTCTGGCATCGCATCTTCGTTTACTACTTCGCCTTTTTCATTCAGAATTTGAAACATTTCGAACTGATTTTCAATGTTTTCAAGTGAGCGTTTCAAACTGATTCACCTCTTCCTTCCTATTAAAAAAATGGTTACTTTCCTTAGCTTTCCCAAAAGCTGCAAAAACCTGTACCGATTTGCTCTTATTCTTTTACCCTTTAGCCATTTATATTAATCATAAGCCTTATACAACGGAAACTGTTACAATAAGAACACAAAAACAATTGGTACAATGAAATGTTCTGTATGTAGTTTAGCTCAAGTTACTAGGTAACGTCAAACAGTTTGTATTAATTTAAATTACCCTTTTAGAAAAACAGCTAGCAAAGCATGGGTGGAACAGGTTGGTGACCTGATTACGCCGCACCCCCTGTTTCAGATTTTCCTATCAGCTGTATCATATAGAAAGACAAAAAAACCGCCGATGGCGGTTTTTCTATTCTTCATTATTTTGTTCGTCGTTCTCCGCATTCTCTTCTTTCTTTGAATCATTCGATTCTGAGCCGGAAACGTCTTTATCCTCTTCACTATATTCGACATTCAAGTCTGTCGCTTCATAGAAAGCTTTTTTCTGTTCATTGTATTCTTCGGTATACTTATTGAAAGTTTCGTTCGACTTAATCACCTTATCATAACTATCATTGATCTTTTCGATGTGCTTCTGTAAAGCTTCTTCTTCTAATTCTTTTTTCTGTAATAATTGATATAACTCTTTATCCAGCCCAATGGCTGCCTGGTAATCTTCATATAGTTGCTGATATGCATCATAGCGATTGTTCATCGTTTCGACCAGAGCCTTTGCTTTTTCTTTGGCTCCTGCCTGTTCTTCTTCATCTAAATCATCGATAAGGGGCTCGATTTTATCAAACTCCTGTTTAGCAGCATCAATGCTCTCTTTCTCCAGCTCGATTTTTTGCTGACGCTCTTCCACTAATCCAGCTGCCTCCTGGGAGTATTCTTTAATTTGATCAAACTCTTCCATACTTAGGTTGATGATTTTGTTATACAGTTCCTGCTCTTTACGCTCCAGCTCTACGATAGGCTGTTGTTGTTTACGGAACTCTTCCTCTAATGATACGGCTTTTTCCAGGTGTTCATAAATCTGTTCTTCCGGGGCTGGACCATTATTACAGGCTGCCAACACTACTAAGATGAGGGTTAATGGTATGTATAGCTTTCTTAATGACACAAAACTTCCTCCTTAAGGCGTATGGATAATTCCATACTTTTCATCATAGTTTTAATAGTATAATAAATGATTTTAAATTGGAAGGATATTTTATCCAATCCATTTAAACACGACTGTATCATCATTTAACCTTTCCAATGTTATCTATGTTAAACTATATGAAGATATTCGAAGATAGAGAGAAAGGATGGACTTTGGAATGATTACTATGAAGGATATTATCCGCGAGGGGGACCCGATCCTGAGAGAGGTTGCGAGTGAAGTTGACCTTCCCCCGTCTGAAGGAGATAAAGAAACGTTAGGAGAAATGCTGCAATATTTAAGAAACAGCCAGGATGAGCAAATTTGCGATCGATATAACCTCCGGCCTGGCGTAGGGTTGGCAGCTCCTCAAATCGGTTTGTCCAAGCGTATGCTTGCTGTCCATTTTACTGACTTCAATGAAAAATTATATAGTTATGGCTTATTCAACCCCAGAATCGTCAGCCATTCAGTTGAGAAAGCTTATCTCACCAGCGGAGAAGGCTGTCTTTCTGTGGATCGGGAAGTCCCAGGGTATGTCCCACGCTATGCACGTGTTACTATCAAGGCGACTGACCTGGAAGGAAATGAAGTGAAGTTACGACTCCGGGACTTTGCAGCAATTGTCTTCCAGCATGAAATCGATCATTTGAATGGAGTAATGTTCTACGATCATATCGATCCTGATAATCCATTCAAAGAACCGGAAAATGCGAAACCGCTGGATCATTAAAAGACAACACCTTCATTTAAAAAAAGTGAGTAACCAAAAAGCTTAGAGTAACTACGAGACTCTAAGCTTTTTTATACAGATATTTAGTTTTTCAGAAGGCCGACTTCCTGGATAGCTTTGACTAATCCGCCTTCATCCACGTCATCAGTTACGTAATCAGCAAGTGATTTCAGTTCCGGAATGGAGTTGCCCATTGCTACTGCTGTGCCGACCACTTCCATCATTTCCTTATCATTCGGTCCGTCACCGAAACCATAGGAATCTTCGATGCGGAGCCCTGCGGCTTCTATCATTTTCTTGATTCCTTCTGCTTTCGAACCTCCACCTGGCAGCACGTCACAGGCTTTTGGGTGCCAACGGATAAAATCAAAAGAATCATGTTCCCCACGATATTCCTCTATCTCATCCCCTTCACAGAATAACAGGGATTGATAAATATTTTTATCCTCATAAAATGCATCATCAATATCCGGATATTCAAAGTGCAAAGACCCCATACTCTCAGAAATATGCCCGTGATCAGGTTCAGTCGCTTTCATCTCTTCGTGATTCATGAAGACCATCGGGTGTCCTGTGCGATTAGCATGCTCGAACAATGTCGTCAATTCTTCAGTAGCAAGCGGGTTTTCATAGATGACTTCCCCTTCGAAGACTACATATTGACCGTTGAAGCTTACGAAAGATTCGATCCCGAGTGTTTTTCTGATATCTTCAAACATAAAGGGAGCCCGGCCTGTGGCAATCGCACAGTATACTCCCTCTTCTTGCAGCCGCTTAATAGCCAGCACCGTTTCTTCCGGCAGCTGTTTATTGTGATCAAGCAAGGTACCATCGATATCAAAAAATGCAATTTTTTTATTCATATATTTCATCCTCCTGCTGCGATCCTATCACTCTGTATTTGTCATTTTTCAACAATGAATACACAATAGCATGACTGAAACAAGATGAGAAGGGAAAAACTATAAGTAACTACAGCTTTCGAAAGCCCCAATATTGGGCTCTGATGGATAATAAATCCTTTATATCAATAGTTCTTTGTTTCATTATTCATCAAACCGTATTATACTATTAGTAACGGGATTGGGTCGGTTGAACGTTTTGCTTGTTTTCTTCATCACCTTGAAAGGAGATGAGTGCTATGCTGAAGCGCTTAAGAAGAAAGCTCAAGAAACGTTGGAAAGATTTTTGGAAGCGGAAAACATTAGCCTGAGACGGTCTTCTCCTACGATTTAGGAGCAGAAACAATAATCGATTAGAAATACCATCCGATAAAAAAACATGCTATCATTGTTGCTAGGACAAGAATGTGGAAATTACTAGTAGTTAGGAGAGATATTAGAAAATGGTATATAAAGTTTTATACCAGGAGCTTCCATACGAAGTTCCTGTTCGAGAACGTACAAAAGCAATGTACGTTGAAGCAGAAACAGAAAGAAAAGTACGTGAACAACTGTCCGATCGTGGGATCAATATTGAATTCATTCAGGTGTTAGATGAGGACCACCTGAATTATGAACAACAGACTAAAGATGATTTCGAAGTGGAGAACAGCTGATCATGAAGTTTGTTAAAAACGATCAAACCGCTGTTTTTGCACTGGGCGGTTTAGGTGAAATCGGGAAGAACACATACGGAGTCCAATTCCAGGATGAAATCATTCTGATTGATGCGGGTATCAAATTCCCGGAAGATGAATTGCTTGGAATCGACTATGTCATTCCTGATTATACCTATTTAGTGCAAAACCAGGATAAAATCAAAGGTCTTATCATCACCCACGGACATGAAGACCATATTGGCGGCATTCCTTATCTTCTACGTGAAATCAATGTGCCAATTTATGCTGGAAAATTAGCGATCGGACTTATCAAGAATAAATTAGATGAACACGGATTATTGCGTAATGCAAAGTTGAACATCATTCAGGAAGACGATGTCATCAAATTCCGCAAGACATCCGTATCCTTTTTCCGGACAACACACAGTATCCCGGATTCATTCGGAGTAGTAGTCAAAACTCCTCCAGGGAACATTGTGCATACCGGTGATTTCAAATTTGATTTCACCCCGGTTGGAGAGCCAGCTGACCTAGCAAAAATGGCTGAAATCGGAAAAGAAGGCGTTTTAGCATTATTATCGGATAGTACGAATAGTGAAGTCCCAGGTTTTACAAAGTCTGAGAGTGTCGTCGGACAAAGCATCCAGGATATTTTCAGCCGTGTTAACGGACGTGTGATTTTTGCGACATTCGCTTCAAATATCTACCGTTTGCAGCAAGCGGTAGAAGCAGCGGTTAAGCATAACCGCAAAGTTGCCGTTTTTGGGCGCAGCATGGAATCGTCCATCCGTATCGGGCAAGAGCTTGGCTATATCCAGGCTCCTAAGGATACTTTCATTGATGCGCACCAAATCAACCGTCTTCCAGCACATGAAGTTATGATTCTGTGTACCGGTTCCCAAGGGGAGCCGATGGCAGCTCTATCCCGTATTGCCAATGGTACACACCGTCAAATTCAAATCATGCCTGGAGATACGGTCGTGTTCTCGTCTTCCCCAATCCCTGGGAACACGCTCAGTGTATCTAAAACAATCAATATGCTTTACCGTAACGGAGCAGATGTCATTCACGGCCCATTGAATGATATTCATACTTCCGGACATGGAAGTCAGGAAGAAATGAAATTGATGCTTCGTCTGATTCAGCCGAAATACTTTATGCCGATCCACGGTGAATACCGTATGTTGAAAGAACATACGAAGTTGGCACAGCAATGTAATTTGGATCCAAGTGACTGCTTCGTTATGGATAATGGTGATGTCCTTGCACTCGGTAAAGACAATGCCATGATTGCCGGCAAGATTCCATCCGGCTCCGTCTACGTGGATGGAAGTGGTATTGGTGACATCGGAAATATCGTATTACGTGACCGCCGTATCCTTTCTGAAGAAGGTCTGGTTATTGTGGTCGTAAGCATTAATATGAAAGAGTTCAAGATCGCTTCCGGTCCAGACATCATTTCACGCGGTTTCGTCTATATGCGTGAATCCGAGGATCTTATCAAAGAAGCTCAGAAGCTTGTCTCTAATCATGTGGAAAAAGTAATGGAACGTCGTACCACTCAATGGTCCGAGATTAAAAATGAAATCACGGATACCATCGCACCGTTCTTATTCGACAAAACCAAACGCCGTCCAATGATCCTTCCGATCATCATGGAGGTTTAATGAAAAAGCCCGGACTTAACTGTCCGGGCTTTATTATATGTTATAGAAAAGGAGCCAGCTTCATGAGCTGAGCTCCTTTTCTATAGTTAAAAGTATCAGGCAGATAAACTTCTTCCCTAACTGTAGAATAGGGATAATTCACCAGTAGATTTATCTCCATCTAAGCTCGTACTAAACGTTCGCTATCGTTAGGATAGACGATCAATAGTTTTCTTCATATCAGGCAGCTCGATTTTCCCACTGTCGAAGAATTCTTTTATCAAAAATTTGCTGTAATTGACAGCCTGAGTGTAATTGATATGGCCTGGCAACGGCGCCTGCTCTTCAATGACAACATCAATGATGGCAGGTTTGTTACTGGCAAAGGCTCGACTCATACTGCTTTCCAAGTCTTCATACTTCTCTACGCGGTATCCTTCTCCACCGCATGATTCTGCAAACTTGGCAAAGTCCATTTCCCCAAGATCTGTTTGATACGTCTGGTGCCCCATTTGCTGCTGCTCATATTTAATCATACCAATTGATTTGTTGTTCAAGATAATCACTTTGACTGGCAGATCATATTTTACAGCTGTGACAAAGTCTTGAGAAACCATGGTAAAGCCGCCATCACCGCAAATGGCAATCGCCTGTCTGTCTGGATACGCAAGCTGAGCCGCAATAGCTCCTGGCAGACCGCTCCCCATGGTAGCCAGCCAGCCGGATATGATGAAGTCCTGTTGTAATAAGGGTAAAAATCGTGTCACCCATACCGTTACATTTCCTACATCACAAGAAATGACCGCGTTCTTTTCCATTACTTGTTCCAGCTGGTACATGACTTGCGGGGCATGCATTGGATTTTGTTCCAGCTTTTTTTCTTCAAGCAGCTTGGTATGCCATTCTTTCATTTTTCCTTGATACTCTTTTAAAAAGGAATCGTCCTTCTTTTCACTCATATGGGAAGTCAGGTAAGCAAGTGTTTCCTTTGCATCCCCTGCCAGCCCTACCTCAACTGGATACATTTTTCCAAGATTTTCAGGCTTATTATCAATCTGAATCGCTTTTACGCCATCCGGTAGAAAATCGCGGTATGGGAACTGCGTACCGATCAAAACAATTAAATCCGCGTCCATCATAGCGTGATAAGCTGGCTTGGTGCCGATTTGTCCGTGCTGCCCAAGACAAAGCGGATGTTGATCCGGGATGACACCTTTAGCTAACAAGCTGAGAATGATTGGTGCTTTGATATGTTCGGCAAATGACACCAGCTCCTCACTTGCATTCTTCACACCTTTTCCTGCTAAAATAATTGGCTTTTTCGCATCATCAAGTAGTGACCTTGCTTCTTTCAATGATTTTTCTGAAGGGAAAACTTCAGGACGGTAATAACCTTGTGAAGTAAGTCTGCTATCATTATTGAATTTTTTCGCGAAGAGGTCATCCGGCACAATCAGTACAGAAACCCCTTTTTTCACATAAGCTTCCCGGATCGCTTGATTCAACAGGTCAGGGAGCTGTGCTTCAGTTGCTGCACGTTTGTTAAAGACGGCGACATCATCAAACATACGCTCTAAATTGATTTCCTGAAAGGCATCCGTTCCGATTTCTTCGCTGTGCACCTGTCCTACAATCGCCAGTACAGGAGCTCTGTCTGCTTTGGCGTCATAAAGACCATTCATCAGATGGACTGCACCGGGTCCTGCAATTGACATACATACACCAATCTTCCCGGTGAGCTTCGCATAGGAAGCTGCTGCAAGAGCCCCTACTTCTTCATGACGAACCTGTATGAATTTCAACTTCTCTTCCTGCTTTCTTAGATCGTCGATCAATTCATTGATCGAATCGCCGGGCATTCCGTAAACATGGTTTATACCCCAATCTAATAACATCTCGGTCATTACGGTACCTGTTCGTTTCTCTAACAATGCCATCATCCTTCCTCTTGAAAATCTCTCATACAATGGAGTATTTCCCTAAACAAGAAAAGCAAACCTAAGGTTATAATTTCCCTGAAACGAACAAAAGCGCAAGCGCCTTGCTCACCCCCGACAAGCTTAAGACAAGCCTCGGCGTGACGTTTTTTTGTCACAGAGAGGATTGACTTAAGACCTCGAGGGGGTAGGCGCTGGAGCTGGATGACACCCACTACCGAAAGTTATCCTCAAAAAGAAAACTTTATAATTTCCTAGCCAAACAAAAAAAGAACAGCTGAGCTTCATGCTCAGCTGTTCGATAATTTAATCAATCATCTTCTACCACAAGATTTTTCTCGAAGCGGGAGATGTCTTTGTCTGCGCCGATGACAATCAAGATGTCGCCCTCCTGGATCATTTCGGTAGCCATTGGAGAAACGATGACATCTTTCTGACGCTTGATGGCGACCACGTTACATCCATACTGGGCACGGATGTCGAGATCGACGAGTGATTGTCCGCTCATCTTACTTCCTGCTTTAACCTCGACCACACTGTGATCGTCGGAGAGCTCAATGTAATCTAATATATTATTGGACATGATATTGTGAGCAATTCGTTTACCCATGTCACGTTCGGGATGGATGACATGGTCTGCACCGATTTTGCTTAGTATTTTTTCATGGTAATCATTTTGAGCTTTCACGGTTATTTTTTTAATTCCGAGCTCTTCTAATATGACAGTGGTCAACAGACTCGCCTGGATATTGTCACCAATGGCAACGATGACATGATCGATGTTCCGAATTCCAAGTTCCCTTAACACTGTTTCGTCCGTGGAGTCGGCAATAACAGCATGAGAAGCGATTTCTTTGTACTCATTGACCTTATCTTCATCCAGGTCGATCGCTAATACCTCCAGCCCCTCCTGGCTCAATTCCCGGCAGATACTTCCGCCAAAACGGCCCAAACCTATGACTGCATATTCCTTTTTCATCTTAAATCCTCCATTTTTGCTGACATCAGATAGATGTAATTTTATCATAATTCCGCCTTACGTACGACATAAAACAAAAGCGCAAGCGCTGGTGCTGAATGCAGCCCGCTATACAGCATCATTTCAGGTTATATACATTAAAAAACAGCCCCCCGCTTGTTTGGGAGGCTGTACGTGTTTATTTTTTTCCTTTTACATAATCGGCATCAAACAGGAACATCCTCATCAACAATACAAGCGATGGGATAAGAAGGAACAATCCTGCAATGAAGGCGATGACCAGCGCAAGCCCCATGGCGTCATTGACCACACCTTCTGACAGGGTCACATAAGGATAAAGCAGGTAAGGTAAATGGGAAGCTCCATAACCGAAAAAGGCAGTCAGGAATTGAAACATAACCGCTATGAAAGCCCAACCATAGTACTTCCCTTGATAGATTAAATAGATAGCGATCATGAAAAACCCTACAGACAGCCCGAATACCCACCATAATTCCATCATGCGATTAAAGTGCTCCTGGTTATGCTGACTCATCGCAATGAATGTCGTCAAACTCGCAATGATCGTGGGTGAACTCCAAAATAATGCGTATTTCCGAACTAAATCCAATGCTCCCCTGTCATCAGCACGGTGTGCGTAAAAGCTTAAGAATGCCGAGCTGATATAGAGTACAGATACGATCGCTAGAAATACGACACTCCAGGAATAAGGGCTTTTCAATAGTGCCCCGGTAAGGAGATGGACTCCCTCTGACGTTTCCTCAATGAAGCCTCCCTCGGAAATAGTAAGTGCAGTGGACAACGAAGCAGGGATCAGCAAGCCGGTCGCACCATACAGAAACAAGTACACACTGCTTTGTTTTGAACCGTAATTTTCAAAAGCGTAAAAGGAGCCACGGATAGCAATCAATACGATTGCGATACTTCCCGGCACCAGCAAGGTTTGCCCGAAATAATAAGCCGAATCCGGGAAGAAACCAACCAGACCGACGAAGAAGAAGACGAAAAAGACATTAGTCACTTCCCAAACCGGTGACAAATAACGAGATATCAATTTGTTAACCAAGTGGTCTTTTTTCGTGACTTTTGCATAATAAGCAAAGAATCCTGCCCCGAAGTCGATAGAGGCTACGATTAAATACCCGTATAAAAAGATCCACAAGACAGTTATTCCTATCAGTTCGTATGCCATCAGCGCTCCTCCCCTTCAGTTTTAAAATCTGGATAGTGCCGTTCCAGTTCTGATTCCGCCGGGTTGTTCTTAAATAATTTGCGCAGCACAGTGATGACACCTATTCCTAAAACAGTATACAAGAGAATGAATAACAACAGCATCCAGCCGACATTAGGAGATGTCGTGGCGCCTTCTGCCACTTTCATGTATCCCCGCAGAATCCATGGCTGCCGGCCTACCTCAGCATAGATCCAGCCGAATTCGATCGCCAGCATCGCCAAGGGTCCATTGAGGAAAATCAGCCACAGCAGAAATTTATTGTTTTCATTCCATTTTTTTATTTTAGCAACGATTAAATACAATAATGAAACGCCCAAGGAGTAAAAACCGATCAGAACCATCAGGTCGAACATATAGTGGACCCAAAATGGTGCGATTTCATCTTCAGGAAACTGATCCAAACCGACTACTTCTCCATTAAAATCACCCGTAGCTAAAAAACTTAACGCGTTGGGCAGCCGGAGGGCATTTTCCACTTCATTCACTTCATTCAGACGGCCGAACAGAATCAGGTCAGCCCCCTCTTCCGTTTCAAAGTGCCATTCGGCAACGGCCAGTTTTTCCGGCTGCTCATGAGCCAGGAATTTAGCGGATAAGTCACCGGCCACCGCTGTCAGCAAGGCGAAAATGAAAATCGAACCTACCGTGAGTTTTAGTGCCTTCTTATGGTAATCGCTATTTTTATTTCTGATGATATAAAAAGCTGTAATCGCAGCGAGAATAGCTGCGGAAGTTAAATGAGCAGTGGAAAGCACATGGAATACTTTTGTAGGTGTCGCCGGGTTGAACATGGCGACAAGCGGCTGGACATTAACGAGCGCCCCATCCTTGACTTCGAATCCTTGCGGCGTATTCATGAATGCATTCACTGTAGTGATGAAAAATGCGGACATCCCGGCTCCGATAACCACCGGAATCGATAATAACCAGTGATAAATCGGATTTTTGAATCTGTCCCAGGTATATAAGTATGCACCTAAAAAGATTGCTTCAAAAAAGAATGCGAATGTTTCCAGGAACAACGGCAAACTGATGACATTTCCCGCCACTTGCATGAAGCTTGGCCATAATAAAGATAATTGCAATCCAATAGCCGTACCCGTCACAACCCCGACTGCAACAAGGATGATGAATCCTCTCGTCCATCGACGGGCCAATAATGTATAGTTGGGATCTTTCTTTTTAATTCCCATAAACTCCGCGATGGATATCATCAATGGGACCCCTACTCCAATAGTGGCAAAAATGATGTGAAATCCAAGCGTCAACGAAGTCAATAACCTGCTTAGCATAACATTATCTAATTCAAACAAACATGTTCCCTCCCCATGTAACAATAAGTACCTTTCTATGGTTACTCTACCCTAAAAATACTAAGACTAGTATAATACGTGAAATCGTTTTAATTTCATTAAAATAACGACTATTTTGTGACAAACTTCACATACTTGCTGGTAATTTTATCTTATAATAAATAATTAGTGTTTGTCTAAAGAAAAACTTCAGACATAGAAATTAGTGGGGTTATTAAATGTCCAAGTTAAGATAGCCTAGATGTTATTCCATAAAATAAAAAGAAACAAAACCAATGTTCCACAAACGGTGCTTTATTTTAACAAGACCATGCAAAAAAAACGCCTGGATATCAAGATCCAAGCGTTTTTTAGCTATTACTATATGGCGTCGAGCATCTGGAATTGTGTCTTCACTAAGTCGTAATATTCCCCTTTTTGTTCCATCAGTTCATCATGACTTCCTTGTTCCAGAATTTTACCATGCTCAAGAACGATGATGTTATCCGCTTCCCGAATCGTAGAAAGACGGTGTGCGATGATGATCGCCGTCCTTCCTTTCAACAACCTGCGAAGTGCCGACTGAATTTTTACCTCGGTTTCTGTGTCGATGCTTGCTGTTGCTTCATCTAAGATAAGAATTCGAGGATCTGCAAGCAAGGCGCGTGCGAATGACAGCAATTGCCGTTCTCCTGCTGAAAGGACGTTCCCCCGCTCTTCCACTTCGGTTTGATAGCCCTCGGAAAGCCTTTGAATAAATTCATCTGCACCAACAACCTTCGCCGCTTCAATGACGTCCTCATCGCTCGCATCCGGACGGCCGAACCGGATATTCTCCATGATGGTGCCGGAAAAAATGAAGGTATCCTGAAGGACGACACTGATTTGCTGACGGACACTGTCAATGGTCACATCACGTAAATCGGTTCCATCGATTTTCACAGCACCTTTGGTAGGGTCATAGAAACGACTGATAAGGTTAGCAATTGTGGACTTACCTGAACCAGTATGACCGACCAGTGCAACTGTCTGCCCTTGCTTCATCTCCAGTGATATTTCATGTAGCGCAATCCTTTTTTCATCATAAGAAAACTGAACGCGATCGAATTCAATATGGCCTTTGATTTGCTCTAAACGTTTCGCATCAGGCTTCTCAGCCACGTTCGGCTGCTCGTCGAGAAATTCGAAAATTCGCTCCGATGCCGCCATGGCCATCAATAGCTGGTTATACATCTGTCCGAGACGTGATATCGGCTCCCAGAACATTCCCAGGAAAAATGCAAAGGAGACGAAGGTACCAATTTCAATTCCTCCATTCGCAGGGCCCTGAATAATCAGCCACGCACCATAAGAGATAAGGATGACCGTACCGATTGCATTACTCATCTCAACAAATGGACGGAACATGGCACTTTTTTTCGTAGCATTCCTCCACGCTTCAAAACTATCGGTATTGACGCCATCAAAGAACTCAGCGTTTTCTTTTTCCTGTGAAAACGACTGGGTGATACGAATGCCCTGGATGCTTTCATTCAAATGGGAATTCAAGCGGGATTGCTGGATCCTTACCCGCTGCCAGGAACGGCGGATATTCCGACGAAGTTTAGTAGAAATATAGAACATGATCGGCAGGATGACCATGATGGCCAGTGCAAGCTTTGGACTAAGCACAAACAAAATGATGATGATGCCCAGTAAGGTCACGATGTCCATCAACAGATTGATGATTCCATTCGTGAACAGCTCCTGCAAAGAATTGATGTCATTCATGATTCGGACTAAAATCGAACCGGCTGACCGTGAGTCAAAAAACCGGTGGGATAGTCGCTGGACATGGGAAAATAAATGCTGACGCAGATCATAAATGACATTCTGCCCCAGGATATTCACCCATTTGATCCGGAACACGTTGCCGAGATAACTGAATAAGTAAAGGATGCCGATCCCAACAACCAGTTGGATCAGCATATTGACATCCTGATTGGCGATGGCAATATCGATGGCTACTTTACCGATTAAGATCGGTACCACCAACCGGATAATTGTCGATACCAGCATAGCGATGATTGCTGCCGGCAGTAATGTTTTTGAGTATGGTTTCAAATACTTCAATAACCGGACCATCTGTTCCCAGTTGAACGGTTTCTCGATCGCCTGATCAATGGTGTAATGGAACCGGTTTAAGTGTTTATTCTCTTGAGGCTTCGTTTTTTGCCTGCGTGCCAAGATGACTCCCCCCTTTTTTATTTCAAATATTGGATGCGTTCATAATTTGTTCTTTATCCTGGTATTGAATATCATATATCCGCTGATATGGACCGCCATTGGAAAGCAGGAAGTCGTGTGTTCCACGCTCTTTCACTTCCCCGTCTTCCAATACCAGAATTTCATCGGCATGTTTCAAGGAAGAAATTCGGTGAGCGATGATGAAAGTTGTTCTGCCTTCCATCACTTCTTTCAATGCTTTCTGGATTTTGAATTCTGTTTCCATATCGACTGCAGAAGTCGCATCATCCAATACAAGGATGCTCGGATCGATGAGAATCGCCCGTGCAATGGCAATCCGCTGCTTCTGTCCACCGGATAGTCCCATTCCGCGCTCCCCGAGCAACGTATCATAACCATCCGGCATATCCATGATGAAGTCATGCGCCTGTGCCCGCTTGGCAGCATCGATCACTTCTTCCAGGGTAGCATCCGGGTTTCCATAAGCGATATTTTCCTTGATCGTTGTCGAAAACAGGAACGACTCTTGCAAAACGAATCCGATATTGCGTCTCAATGTTTTTAAAGAATAATGATCAACCGGCTTGCTATCGATCAGGACTTCTCCTTGTTCCGGTTCATAGAAACGGGTGATCAATTGAGTGATACTCGTTTTACCGGAACCGGTCGCTCCGATCAAACCGATGACCTTGCCTGGTGGTGCGTCAAAACTGATATTCTTCAATGCTGAATCATCATCTTCCGTGTAGGTGAGCGTGACATCCTGGAAGGTGACGTGCCCGTTCAAACGCTTCAGAGTTATCGGGTCTTCTTTTTCCTGAATATCTTCTTTCGCTTCTAATATTTCAAGGAGACGTTCACCGGAAGCCTTCGATTGAGAAAACAGGTTGATAACAAACCCGAGGTTCATCAATGGTCCAAGAATGTACCATACCAGGCTGAAAAATGCGACCAGTTCACCAAGGCCAAGATTGCCATTTACCACCATGCTGCCCCCATAAGCCAGCAATGCGACAACGGAAACATTTCCGATGAACTCCATCAATGGAAAGTACTTCGCCCAAATGTTAGCGGTCGTCAGGTAGTTCTGCCGATAGTCCTGATTGCGGTCGGAGAATCTGCCAATCTCAAAGCCTTCCCTTGACAGTGATTTGACTGTCGTCATTCCACTGATATTTTCCTGCACGCGTGTATTCAGTTTCCCAAACGATTTACGAATGCCCCGGAAAGCTGGATGGACGCGTTTATCGAACTGAAAAACGACAACAGCCAGAAATGGCATGGCTGCCATCGTCACAAGCGCTAATGGTACGGAGAAATAGAACATGACGCTGAGACTGATGACAATCAATAAGGTGATACGGATCAGCTCGGCAATGCCGAAGGAAAGGAAAAACCGGAAACCTTCCACATCTGCCGTCAGACGGGACATCAAATCCCCTGTTTTTGCGTTGTCATAATACTTGAACGGGAGACGCTGCAACTTTTTATAAAGCTCATCTCTCAATTTATAGACGGAGGTTATCCCGAATAAATCACCTAAGTATTGATGTAAGTATGTGGCAATCCCTTTGATAGCCATCAGGATGATGAAGGCTCCTGCCAGGTAAGGGATCAGGTTATAACGTTCATCTGCTACGACATCATCGATTGTAATTTTCAAAATGATTGGGTAAACCACGGTGATTGCTGTCACAAAGAATAAAAACAACAGCGACCATAAGAAAAACTTTTTATAAGGCCAGTAAAACTCTTTCAGCTTTTTGAAGGTATCCATATGTCTCCCTCCTCTTTCTGTAAATTTTTTACGTAATTATAAATATATCGGGTTACGAAATAAATATCCACCTTTTTGAGCTAATTTTTTAAAAATTCTACTTGCTACAATTTTACCATGGAAAGTGATGTAAAAGTGGGTAACACTACTGTTCATCGCAGATGGATTTTTCATTAGAAAAACCTGGCTTATCGCCAAATCCATATAGCAAAAGCCTAAGAGTTTCTTACAGTTAAAATTTCTTAACATATAAAAAACCACCAGCTAACTGGTGGTTCAATGAACTTTTATTTATCTTTGACGCCAAGGACGCGGTTGACACGCTTACGAAGCATTTTCATACCGCCGCCCCCTGCCTGGAAATGTCTCAGGTTGCCTTCTTCATCAAATACATAGTAGGCAGGCACGTATTGGTTTTCGAAAGCATCTGTGAGGGCATGTTTATTATCCACGAAAATCGGCTGCGTGATATCATGCTCTGCAGCGACTTCTTTGATCTTATCCAAGTCCAAGTCTTTTTCAGAGCGTGGCATATGAACAGCAACAACATTCAAATCGTCTTTATATTCGTCACGGAATTCATTGACGTTCGGCATTGCCTCTTTACATAGTCCGCAGCTGACTGACCAGAAATGGATCAATGTCGGCTTATTTCCTAATAGGTCGCTTTTAGAAACTTCCCCATTCAGCCACTCGGTTGCGCCTTGCAGCTCTGGCATAGGTTCTCTTAAACGCATGCTAATTCCTCCTTCATTAATGTACATGAACAATTGCCGTAGATATAAAAGGGTCTAACATGGAGTTAGACCCTTGTGAATAGCTTGTCCCTTTATGACTCGATTATAGAGTCTCTTGACCTGGCTTCCAGTTTGCTGGGCAAAGTCCGCCAGTTTGAAGTGCTTGAAGTACACGAAGTGTTTCATCAACGTCACGGCCGATGTTGTTGTGGTTAACTACCTGGTACATCAATTCGCCTTCTGGGCTGATGATGAATAGACCGCGAAGTGCAACACCTTCATCTTCAATTAGTACACCAAAGTCTTCAGAGACTTTATGGTTAGTATCAGCAGCCAATGGGTAAGCTAGATCGCCAAGGCCATTGTCGTCACGGGAAGTGTTAATCCAAGCCAAGTGCGTGTGGATTGTATCTGTAGATACACCAACTACTTCTGCATCAAGGTCTTCGAATTCATCGTAACGATCAGAAAGTGCAGTAATTTCAGTAGGACATACGAAAGTGAAGTCCATTGGATAGAAGAATAGTACTGTCCATTTGTCGTTCTTCATGTTTTCCTCTAAAGATACTTTTCCGAATTCTTTGTTCGGAAGTACCGCGTCCATTTCAAAGCGCGGAGCTTGCTTTGCTACCATACGTTCTGCCATGAAAATCCCTCCAAAAATATTGAATTAATTTGTTATAATCACTCACAAGTTATATTATAACGAGCAGCTTGTTTAAAGTCAATGTTAAATTATAATAAATTTAATCTAGCTTTTTGACTTCCATAATCAAGCATGCCCCAATAATATAACCCTTACACATTCTCATTAAACAATAATGAATGATGAAAGTAAAATGATAGGCTTTACATTTTTTCTTCAGCCACTTTTTTAACTCCGGCATATGACATTCAACCGTTTGATTTGATAATTTCTGACAAAATCCGCTATCCTAATACACAGGATTGTATTTGGATAGGAGTTGTTATTATGAATTTGTTTGAAGAAGGTTTTGAATTCAACCTGGCAGAGATTACTGAACTTCTGATATCGGTCGGCCTTAAAATTGTGGTACTGATTATCGCATTCGCCATCATATCTCCAATCGGACGCCGGGCAATCAGTGGAGCGATCAACAAAATAAGTAAACACCGAAAAATTCCAGAAGCACGGACAAAGACCTTGGAACGGTTATGTGTCAACATTTTTTCTTATATATTGATGTTTGTATTCGTCGTCATGCTGCTGGAAATGATCGGTATACCGATTGGCCCACTGCTCGCCGGTGCCGGTATTGTCGGTCTGGCCATCGGGTTCGGTGCGCAGGGGCTTGTCAGTGATTTCGTTACCGGCTTCTTCATATTAATTGAACGCCAAGTAGATGTAGATGACTATGTGACGGCAGCCGGGTATGACGGTGTGGTTGAGGAAGTAGGGTTGCGAACTACGAAATTAAGAGGATTTGACGGTACGCTACATTATATACCCAACCGGGAAATTTCAGGTGTCAGTAACCATTCCCGCGGCAATATGCGGGCGATGATCGATATCGGCATCTCCTATGATGAAAATATTGAGGAAGCACTAACCGTCCTGCAGCGTGTCTGTGATGAATTTGCAGTCAATGACGAACGGATCAAAGAAGGTCCGGACGTTTTAGGGGTCCAGAGCCTCGGATCTTCTGATGTCGTCTTGCGCGTACTAGGCAGAACAGCCAACATGGAGCAATGGGCTGTAGAAAGAGATTTACGCCGTGCAATGAAAGAAGCTCTTGACGAAGCAGGCATTGAAATTCCATTCCCTCATCAGGTCTATATTGAAAAGAAAAATGGAGCGGAAGCTTAACCATAACAGCCGCTTTGTTTCCGTTCTCTCGTGAAATTTCACTTTTATAAAAATAATGCCCGGGCGCTTGCCCGGGCATTTCTGTTAATCTTCCCAAACTTCCACTTTTCTGATTTGGCCATCAACCATGTCGACGATTTTGAAATGGTAGCTGCTGTGCGTGACCTCTGTTCCTTCAGCTGCGTCAATATCATTGGTATATATGAATCCGGCAATGGTGTCATAATCTTCATTATCAAGATCCAGGTCGAAGTATTCATTCATGTCCTGGATGGATACTTTGCCTTCCACTAGAAAGTGTCCGTTCTTCAATCGTTTGATCTCCCGCTCTTCTTCATGGTCGAATTCATCACGGATCTCCCCGACAATTTCTTCAATAATATCTTCTATCGTGACAATTCCGGAGGTTCCACCATACTCATCAATCAATACAGCCAGGTGTGTGCGCTCTTTTTGCATCCTTACTAATAAATCATGGATGGGGATGTTTTCAAACACTTTGAATGCAGGACGGATAAATGGCTCTAGGGTCCCCAAGTCTTCAAAATCATTGTAAAATAACTCTTTTAAATGAATAACTCCTAAAACGTGGTCCTTGTCACCATCTATGACCGGGTATCTGGTGAACCGCTCCTGCTGAATATATCGGCTGATCGCTTTGACGGAATCGTTGACGTCAATTACCGCAATCTCTGTGCGCGGTATCATGATTTCCTTCGCTGTGCGGTTATCAAATTCAAAGATACGGTCTACATAGGTGAATTCCGATCGGTTGATTTCTCCTTTTTGATAACTTTCTGATAGGATATGCCGCAATTCTTCTTCGGAATGAACCTCCTCAGACTCTTTTGCCGTATGCAGACCGACCATACGGACCAGCACATTGGCAGATCCGTTCAGGAGCCAGATCAATGGATACATCAGCTTGCTGTATAAAATCAATGGTTTTGCCAACAGGAGCGTAATTGTTTCCGCTTTTTGGATTGCAACTGTCTTCGGTGCAAGCTCTCCTAAAACCACATGTAAAAAGGTTATGACAAAAAAGGCAATAGCAAATGAAATTGTATGACTGACGGCACCCGGCAACTCGAACTCTTCCAATAATGGATGCAGGAGCACCTCCAGGGTCGGTTCTCCCAGCCAGCCTAAACCTAATGCTGTGATCGTGATGCCGAGCTGACACGCCGATAGGTAGTAATCTAAGTTATTTGTCAGTCTCAAAACACTTTCCGCTTTTTTATCCCCCGCAGCTGCTCTTGCTTCCATCTTTGTTTTTCTGACCTTGACGATTGCAAACTCACTTGCAACGAAAAACGCAGTCAAAATAATTAGCAAGGCAACTGCTAAAAGCTTTAATGTGATTTCCATCCAATCTCTCCTCTAACATCTATGTAACGGGGCATTATAGCCCCTGTTGTCAACGCAAACGCTGTTCTACCTGCTGGCAGACTTCTTCTGCTGTAGACCCATCCGCATTGATAACCGACTGCTGTGTGGAAACACCTGCCATCCCCATGACATTTTTGTCCTGACCGGAAATGACACAGCAGTCACACCCTTGTACGTCCTGCTCATTTTTCAGGGTTATTACATCATACCCTTTTTGCTGTAAAGCAGAACTGATATCTGACAAACTTTCTTCTACTGCAATTTTACTCATTATCGTCATCCTCCTTGAATAGGGTAATATCTACTTCCCTATTGTTACCAACGTACAAAGAGGTATGCAGATTTGAAGTTCGCTTACCAGCGTCTTATCGTAGCTTCTACTGTATCCACTCCAGTGGCCAGTGCCTGTTCATCTGGTGTCAGCCTGGCGTGATGAAGTCCATATTCTGATTCCACTCCAAGCCAGAACATAAACCCGGGTATTTCTTTCAGCATATAGCCGAAATCCTCTCCAGTCATTGCTGACGGAGCTTCTTGAAAGTTAACGTCTTTCAATTCTCCAACAATCCTACGAAAAGATTCGACATGGCTCCCGTCATTATAGACCTGGTGATAATTCGCACCATAATCGATGGAGACCTCACAATCATGTCCAACTTCGAGACCTTTTGCCAGCTTTTCGATGTTCTCCTTCACTTCTTCCATCGCTTTCGGGGACATTGTCCGGATTGTCCCTTCTAACCTGGCGTGTTCAGCAATTACGTTCTGTACGGTTCCACCGGTTATTTTACCGATTGTCACGACTGCGCTGTCCAAAGGGTCGACTCTTCGTGCTACAATTTGCTGAAGCTGGGTGACAAAATAACTGGCAGCAACCACCATATCATAGGTTTGATGAGGATAAGCGGCATGCCCTCCCTTCCCTTTCAGATCGATGAACAATTCACTGGTGTTGGCGAACAACAGACCTTCCCGCGAGGAGACAGTGCCGACCGGCAAATCAGGGGCGATGTGCAAAGCAAAAATGACGTCCGGACGCCACGATTGAAATTCTTCACTTTTCAGTAAAGGCTCGGCTCCTCCTGGACCTTCCTCTGCCGGCTGGAAAATGAACAGACAGTTATCTTTTGCCGGATTCCCGGCTAATCGCGACAGGGTACCCAGCGCTATGGTCATATGAAAATCATGACCGCAGGCATGCATTTTCCCTTTATGACGGGAGTGGAAATCAAAACCTGTTTCCTCTGTAATCGGCAGCCCATCAATATCGGCACGATAGCCAATGGTTTTAGATGGATTCTTACCTTTGACAAAAACCAAAATGCCTGTCCGCCATGTTTTGATTTCGATATGCTCCTGTGGCATTCTCCCAATTTCATCTATGAGATACTGTTGCGTTTTGAATTCTTCAAACCCCAACTCAGGGATCTGGTGCAACTCTCTTCTTATTGTTTGGAGCTGTTTTGTATCCAAGCTTTCTCACCTCTTTTTACTTATGGTTCTATTGAACGTAGTTGTTGATTTTCGTAAGATACATATTCAACAATAAGGCTGAAAAGTCGAAGACTTGATTTCGAGATGTTTTGGGAGTTTAAGGTCGTTGGAGAAGGATTCGCTTTCCTGCGGGGGACCTGGCGAGCTTCCTCGGGCTATCGTCCTGTGGGATCTCGCCTAGCTCCTTCTCCCTTTACCGAAAAAGATTATCGAAATCGCCTTTATTTTACTTCCATGATTTGCGAGGAACCTATTACAATGCTGAATAATCGTATTTTCTATTCCAAAAGCACACTATTCAAGGGGAGTTTCGAGTTTCCTTTAAACACATGGTGGCTGGGAAAACGGTGAGACTCCTATGGGATGAACATGATCGGTGAGATCCCGCAAGGCGAATCCTGAGGAAGCCCACCACATGCCCATGGAAAGCGATCCGTTTTCCCAGCCGCCATAAACGTAATTTAAAGTCTCGAAACTGAGTCTTCAGCAAAAGGGAGCTTTGCTGTAAAACCAACAAGGAGTTTAAATAGAGCTTTTCTTATAGAAAAGGCCCTGCAAAAAGCAAGGCCTCCAATGATCAATCAGTTATCCAGTTTACGCAATTCCTGCTTGATTTCTGTTTTGGATTTCGTTTGATCGTCAATGTCTTTGATTTTTTTAGCTGGTGTTCCTGCCACAAGTGTATTCGGTGGTACATCTTCTGTTACGATGGACCCTGCTGCTACAACAGATCCTTCGCCTACAGTAACACCTTCAAGAACAACTGCGTTTGCACCGATCACTACCCCGTCTTCAATGACTACCGGGCTTGCGGATGGTGGCTCAATCACGCCTGCAAGTACAGCGCCTGCACCGATATGGCAGTTTTTCCCGACTGTAGCACGGCCGCCAAGTACGACGTTCATATCAATCATCGTGCCCTCACCAACTACCGATCCGATATTGATCATGGAACCCATCATGATGACACAGCCATCACCGATTTCAACCTGGTCACGGATGACAGCACCTGGTTCGATGCGAGCATTAATACCTTTCAAGTCAAGCAATGGAATAGCAGAGTTTCTGCGGTCATTTTCCACTACATAATCCGCAATGGCATCTTTATTATTTTCAAGCACCTGTTCGATGTCTTTCCATTCACCGAATAGGACACCGCTTTTTTCTTCGACGAAATCCTGTACGCTTTCCCCGAAGTCGATGCTCTTCAAGTTTTCCCCTTTCAAGTAAACTTTGACCGGAGTCGACTTTGTACTATTAGAAATGAACGATATAATTTCGTTGGCATCCATTTGTTTCATAATGACTATTCCTCCTTTATGGTATGTAGCATACTGCTTCATTTACTTTATCAAAGTGAATTCCTTGTGACAAGAATTTCACGTCTCTACCTATCATTTTGTCAGCTTGCTTTTTCTCCTTTAGGCAACAGGGTAATCAGCAGGAAACTGATGATTGCCAATACCAATAGACCCAAATAGACAAGATGCAGTCCGGAAGTCAAAGCGTCCTGCAAAACCTCCAGTGCGCTCGGTGAAAGGGCTTCCCGTTTTTCTTCATCCAGCAGCAGGTTGGTAGAATCAACATTCAACTCCTTGTCAAGTTCCGCTTCGTTGATGGCAGTCTGAATTCTGCTGTTGAGCATTCCCCCGAGTAATGCGGCCCCTACAGCGCTTCCTAACGAACGCATGAACATGTTAGAAGCGGTGGCGATGCCTCGTGTTTTCCAATCGACCGTGCTTTGAATCGAGACGATGAATGATGTTGTTGACAACCCCATCCCGACACCGATGAAAAACGAGCCTGTCGCTGCCCACACCGGGCCTTTTTCTGGCGACAATAAAAAGAAAAAGATGCCACCAATAATTAATGAAACGCCACCGATCAGAGAAGTTGTCCGAAACCCGATCCGCAGCAGCAGTTTACCCGCTAATGCAGATGAGATCGGCCAGCCGATCGACATGGTTGTCAAGGTGAAACCGGCTACGATGGCGGGCTTTTCCATTACCCCCTGGACAAATGCCGGCAAATAACTGGATACCCCGATCAAAATCATTCCTGTCGTTAAGGAGGTGATATTTGCGACAGATATGGAACGATGCTTCCAGATTTCAAATGGCATCATCGGAGCACTTACCCTTGTTTCCTGGAAGAAAAACAGGATGAATCCGATGAGCGACAGACTGGTAAGCAGCAGCATCAGCTGGGAATCCCAGGCGATCCTTACCCCTCCTTCTACGAGAATCAACATTAACGCACTGACGGCGATGAACATAAACACGGCACCGCCATAGTCGATTTTCCTATCTGTCTTGTCCAGGTCTTCATGAAAGAAAATGATGATGCCGGCCATCGCCAGCAATCCTAAAGGAATATTCATCCAGAACACGTATGGCCAGCTAAGTACATCTACGAAAAAGCCGCCGAGGGCTGGTCCGGTAACGGCTGAAATCCCCCAGACACTGGACAGGTAGCCCTGGATATTAGCCCGTTCTTCCTTTGTATAGATATCGCCGACAATCGTGGTCGCAATCGGCATCAATGCGCCAGCTCCAAAACCCTGTATCAACCGCGTGAAAATCAACATTTCCATCGAGACAGCAAACCCACTCAGTGTAGAACCAAGCAGGAAAACGGAAATTCCAATCATAAAAATCGGCTTCCTGCCGAAAATATCAGACAGCTTACCGAAAATAAGTACGGTAGCAGCATTAGTTAACAAATAGGCTGAAAACACCCAACTGTATAAACTGAACCCACCTAAGTCAGCTACGATACTTGGCATAGCGGTGGAAACAATCGTAGCCTCGATCGCAGCCAGAAACATCGCGAGCATGATTGATGCTAATACTAGTGGCCGTTTTAGCGTTTTTTTATGTATAACCGGTTCTTCCATAAAACCCCTTCTCTTTTCTATATTATATAAAAGAGGGGCTGACCCATTGGAGAGTCGAGCCCCGATAAATTCCTATACATTTGTTTTACCTCTCTACTTTGTCTCGAAAGAGGTGGGTTTGTGTGTGCAGATATCGATTCAACTGCTTTAAAATAGCTCTTCGCGTTAAAATGCCATCAAAAGAACCTTCTTCATCGGCTACGCATACAAATGGATTATCAATGACAGACTTTAACGCTTTTTCAAATGAATCATCCCTGTGAAGTGTGGGGATATCGGTTTTCATGACGGTGTTGACACACATCTCTGAGAGTTTGTTAAATTCGAATTGTTCGATTCCTAGTGTTTGTTCAATGATTGCCGCCTTGCTGATCGTTCCTTTAAGCGTGTAAGCAGGATCCAGAACAGGCACCGCAGAATAACCTGTCTTTACCAATACCAATAAAGCATGCTCTAATGGATTGCCTACCTGGACGTGTGCAACTTTATCAGCAGGTATCATAAGTTCATTTACTGTCGTTTGTAGCAACTGATCGTTTGGTACATTAATCATTTTTCAACACTCCCTTATCATCAAGCAGTTGAAGGAGTATACAGAATTAGCACAGCACAAAGCAAATAAGTTTCCCTTTACTAAAGCCTTATATCCCGCTTTTCATGTATAGCCTTTTAAGCCACGAAATATGCTACCCACATTATTTTAACATAATCCAGCAGAGCAAAAACTAATTTGGCCCAGAAAACTTAAAATTTCACATGTCTGACATCTCTCCGTAATTCTAGCGGATGTTTCCTTTTTCTACATTAATCACAATTTCCACTAATGTAATTTTATTACATTTCACACAATACCCCGGCTTCCTATAAAGCAAACAACATTTCGGACATTTATAAAACATACGAACACCCTTTTTCATAGCTTATGATGGAAGATGAGGTCGGGTGAGTCTCTAGCCATAACAGATAAAAGATGAGATAATAGATAGATAATTGATTGAAATTAAGGGGATGTCCTTTAAAAATGACCACTCACACGTTTACGAAACCGGAAGAAATCGCCAATACGATAACACATGGGATCGGAGCGATACTTAGTGTAGCTGCACTTGTTCTGCTGCTTGTGTTTGCCAGTATGGAAGGGAATCCATGGCACATTGTCTCAGTAGCCATTTATGGGGCTACCATGGTTCTTATGTATGTATCTTCCACCCTCTGTCACGGATTTCCAAAAGGAAAAATGAAAGACCTGTTTGAAATTTTCGACCACTCTGCGATCTATCTTTTTATTGCCGGCACCTATACACCTATTATGCTGGTTCCTTTAAGAGGCACATTAGGATGGACGTTGTTCGGCATCGTTTGGGGGATTGCCATTCTCGGAATTGTCTTCAAAGTATTTTTTGTTAAACGATTCGTGATGCTATCGACCTTGTTCTATATCCTGATGGGGTGGCTGATTATATTAGCCTGGGGGCCATTGACAGCCGAACTGCCAGCCAAAGGGATTACCTACCTTGTGGTCGGCGGGGTATTATACTCGATTGGAAGTATCTTCTATGTATGGCGGAGTTTCCCGTTCCACCATATGGTATGGCACCTGTTCGTCCTGGGCGGCTCGATTTTCCACTTCTTCACGATTTTCTTTTATATCCAATAGAATATACCTTTCTGCCCGCTACAGTAAAAAGACAACAGTGAGCATAGCTTCTAAACTATGCCCGCTGTTGTCTTTTTTCCATACTGTATTAAACATGGTTGCTTTTTACATAACAGACTTATTCAACTTTAGGGTCGTAAAGTCGAAGACTTGATTTCGAGATGTTTGAGGGAGTTTAGGTCGTTGTGAAAGGATTCGCTTTCCTGCAGGGGACCTGGCGAGCTTCCTCGGGCTATCGCCCTGTGGGACCTCGCCTAGACCTTTCTCCCGCGGGAGTCTCACCCTTCCCCCACACCCTTTGCCACATAAGTTACTCGAAATCGTGTTTGGAGAGTTCATCCCTTTTGTGAAGAAAATCCTATTACAATGCTAAATTGAGCGTGCTTTCCATTCCAAAAGCACGCTATTTTTGAAGTTTCGAGTCATTAATAAACGTATGGTGTCTGGGAAAACGGTGAGACTCCTGTGGGATGTACATGATCGGTGAGATCCCGTAAGGCGAAGCCTGAGGAAGCTCACCACATGCCCACGGAAAGCGATCCGTTTACCCAGCCACCATAATTGCTACCTAAAGTCTCGAAACTGTGGCTTCAATTAATGGGAGTAAAAATCAACATTGAAATTTAACTAATTTCCCAATGGATAGAGTTAGTGTTAAAAAGGGAATTGGTTGAGCCATTGGCCACCGTCGAGGGTCACGACTTCGCCATTCATATAAGAAGCTTTCTCTGACAAGATAAAATGCGCAAGGTCGGCTATTTCCTCAGGTGTACCAAGCCTTCGCAACGGAACGGATTGTAGCGTCCGCTTGGCAGCTGCTTCCGATTCAAACAGTTTGTCAGCGCCTCCCGTCCGTTCAATTGGACCTGGGGCGATGGCGTTAACCCGAATTCCATATTTCGACCCCCATTCGACAGCAAGCGTCCTCGTCATGCTAAGAACACCGGCTTTTGCAGCAGCTGAATGAATGACACCTGCCCCTGCATTCCATGCATAAGTGGCGACCATATTCAAAATAGAACCCTTGGTATCATTTTCAATCCAATAGTTCCCGACCGCGTGACTGCAATAAAACGTGCCATTTAATACGATATCGATAACGGTTTTCCAGCCATTTGCGGATAGCTTTTCTGCCGGAGCGATAAAGTTGCCGGCCGCATTATTGACTAAATGATCAATCCTTCCAAATGCAGATTCTGTTTCCATAACCATACGCTCAGCATCTTCTATTTTTCTTACATCCATCACAATCGTTAATACTTGAGCGGGGTCTTCACCGCAGATTTCCTGCTTTGCCGCTTCCAGCCGCTCTTCATTCCGTCCGGTTATGACCACATTTGCGCCTTCCTGGACGAACTTTTTCGCCATATATTTTCCCATGCCGCTGGAACCGCCTGTTACAATCACTACTTGACCTTCCATTACAACTCCTCCTTCACTATGTACCTATTCCATATCAAAAAACTGAATTCCTGTTCATTTTTCAAAATATATCAATCTATTTTCATTTTCGCGTTAAATCTAGCACATATCAGTCCGCATGCTATAATAACCTAGACTAAAAGAAACCCTTTTTGTCGTTCTATGAAACGTACATGCAGTAGAAAGGAAATCGATATGAGAATGAACCGGCGAAGTTTTATTAAAAGAACACTAGGAAGCCTGCTTGCCTTATTTGGGCTGAGTGGCGGGACCTATTACTATGCCAGATATATGGAACCGGATATGTTAACGGTTCAGGAAGAAACGATACAAAACCCAAAAATCCCCGATAGTTTTCAGAACTTTAAAATCGTGCAATTTTCCGACACGCATGTCGGCTTTCACTATAATCTGGAACAATTAGAGAAAGTAGTCGACCAAATCAATGGGCTTGAACCGGATTTAATCCTTTTTACCGGCGATTTGGTAGATAAACCGAACGCCTATGAATGGGATGGCCGAATTGTAGAAGTCTTAAAGAAACTGCAGGCGCCAAACGGCAAGTTTTGGATTTATGGCAACCATGATCATGGTGGTTATGGAACCGATGTCGTCAAAAAGAAAATGGATCAAAGCGGCTTCAAGTTATTAAAAAATGAAAATACCGCCATTAAAAAAGGCCAGGATTCATTTATCCTGGCCGGGGTAGATGATATTATGCTGGGCAAACCTGACATGGATAAGACGCTTGAAGGAGTATATGAACGGGAATTTGTATTATTAATGGTACATGAACCTGATTATGCCGATCATGCTGCCGCCTACCCTGTAGATGTGCAATTGTCCGGTCATAGTCATGGTGGCCAGATTCAAATCCCTTTCATCGGTTACCTGGTCACTCCACCCCATGCTGAAAAATATGTGGAAGGACGCCATACCGTTGGAGGACTTGAATTATACGTAAGCCGGGGACTCGGTACCACGAGACTCCCTTATCGCTTTTTGTGCAAACCAGAAATCACGCTCCATACCCTCACTAATTCTTAATCGTGAGTTACGACATTTTTGTGACAAGCGTGCAAGCAATAGAAACCCTCCTCCCTTCGTGTTACAATAAATGTCGGAATCAAGGGAAAGAAATTCACCCTGAAATGACATGCGAAGTAACAATGTTGGAGGTTACAAAGATGAAAAAGCTTTATATGCTGGCAATCCCCTTTTTCGCCGTGCTGCTATTCCTGTCAGCTTGCAGCCAGGAAATTGAAGGCAACATGTCGCGGGACGTGCAGGAATTTTCTGCGATTAACCAGGATGGCGAAAAAAGAAGCCTGGAAGACTATAAAGGGCAATATTGGGTAGCGGATTTTGTTTTCACAAACTGCGATACGGTGTGTCCTCCGATGACAGCTAATATGTCTCGTCTCCAAACCATGATGGAAGATGAAAATATCACAGATGTTCAACTTGTATCCTTCAGTGTGGATCCGGAAAACGACACCCCGGAAGCACTGACAGAATTCGGGGATAAATTCTCGGCTAATTATGACAACTGGGACTTTTTGACAGGATATGAATTTGAAGAAGTACGTGAGCTTTCCATCAAATCATTCCAATCCATGCTTGAAGATGTTCCAGATTCCGATCAGATGAGTCATGGCACACGTTTTTACCTCGTAAATCCAGAAGGTGAAGTGATCAAGCATTATAAAGGGACACAAGCTGACTCAATGAAAGATATCCTGGAAGATTTAAAGAAAACTCAATAACTGATAAAGGCGCACCACTTTGTGCGCCTTTCTATTTATGGAATCTAATAAAACGGAAGAAAGGAGTGCGTGGAATGAAAGAAAAACACACGCTTACCGACCAGGAACTTGCTGAATCTTTATTTATCATCAACCGGCATGCCAAAACTGCACCGGATCCAAAAGAATTATATGACATAAAAAAGCACACCATTCAAAAGCTTCTGAATCAAAATCGTGCCAAAAAAGTCGGGTTACACTATTCGGATCATCCAAAACTAAGCCAGCAGCATTCCACTTTACTGATTCAGGTTGCCAATTATTATTTTCATATTCCAGCCCAGAAGAAGGATTTTCAGGAGGTTCAACATTTAGGGAAACTAGACCAGAACTATCGTAACCCTAGACCCCGGCTGTCGCTTTCACGAGCAAAAAAGAACCTTTACCGGTATTTGAATTGGAAGCCAGCTGCATCTAAACGCGATTCTCGGCCCCGTCCAAACTCCTATACTCCATCCTCCTACCTTGGCAGCATGAATTTCAAGCCATGGAACCAACGAGGTAAACGAACCAGGTGAATATTCCCCCCAGTATGATGATTACCTGCTTTTTTCCACCGATAGAAAAAACTTCCGATCTTTGCGATCGGAAGTTTTTTATTTTTTTGAGCCTTTTATTTACCATTTTTAGTAAAAGAAAATCCTGCTACACCCCCTCTGAATAGGCATTCACCTACGTTTCAAATTCTTTGCCCGAAAATTTTTAAAAAAAATTTTAAAAATCAAAATGCTGGTATCTCAATAATGTAAGCGTTTACTATTTATCTGATTTATCTAAACTATCAGAAAATTCGTTTTTTCCTGTTGACTGCCTCCAAATAAGGGCGTATAGTAATCGTCAAATTCAAAAAAAATTAGTTTTTCAAAGCTAATCAATTAAGCAAGTGAAGCAACATTCCGGGCCCTCAAACAAATAACATATTTTCTTCGATGGGCTCATAAATTTCACAAAAATACTTTATGGATTTTAAACATTAATTAGTTAAAGAGAGGAGTGCAAAAGAATGAGTAACCAATGGATTTACCTCAACGGCGAATATGTTACCAAACAAGATGCAGTCGTATCTGTTTACGATCATGGTTTTCTTTACGGAGATGGGGTGTTCGAAGGTATTCGCGTCTATAGCGGAAACATCTTCAAATTGGATGAACATCTTGACCGGTTATACGACTCGGCAAAGTCCATCATGTTGAATATCTCTTACACGAAAGAGGAGTTCCAGGACATTATTGTCGAGACTGTCCGTAAAAACCAGTTGGACACTGCGTATATTCGCGTCGTTGTATCCCGTGGTCCAGGAGATCTCGGGCTGGATCCAAATAAGTGCTCAGAACCTCGGATTGTAGTCATCGCGGAAGCACTCGCTCTCTTCCCGAAAGAACTTTATGAACGAGGTGTCAGGCTGGCATCGGTCGCAAGCCGAAGAAACCGTGCTGATGTATTGCCTCCGCAAGTGAAATCATTGAACTATTTAAATAATATTTTAGTGAAAATGGAAGCAAACCAGGCAGGTGTCGATGAAGCATTGATGCTGAATGATCAAGGTTATGTCACGGAAGGATCTGCAGATAACGTCTTCATCGTCAAGAATGGAGTCATTAAAACTCCTCCCGTCTACCTGGGAGCGTTAGAAGGTATTACGAGAAACACAATCATCGATTTAGCGAAGCAATTAGGCTATGAAATGCAGGAACAGCCATTTACCCGCCATGATGTCTATGTGGCAGATGAAGTATTCCTTACAGGAACCGCAGCAGAAGTTATCGCTGTCAATGAAGTGGATTCCCGGGTGATCAACAACCGTAAACCTGGAAAAATCACCAATCACCTGCTTTCCGAATTTCGTAAGTTAACGACAGAAGATGGCGTAAAAGTCTATGACTCAAAAGAGAAAGTCCAAGTAAGCTGATAACAGACAAATCCATACCGTTAACTCCATGACGGGAACAAAGGAATAAGCCACTGTATTCACAGAGAGCCGGGGTTGCTGGAAGCCCGGAAATACACCTTATTCCGACATCCTCCCTGAGTGTCGGACTGAACGATTTTCTACTAGGTCCGGCCGGGTGCCTTCCTGGCACCTGTTACTAAAAGAAGCTGTACTGGTTCAATATGCAGCTTCCTAAGGCAGTATTTGCAAAAATACTGTAAACGAGGGTGGTACCGTGAAAAGCGAAAGTCTTTTCTCCCCTCTTGATCCACAGGATAGTTCGACGTGGAAACAAGAGTTGGGGGAAAAGGCTTTTTTCATTGCTTATAAAACCCAAATTTCAATTAGGAGGGATTTAAAAAATGAAGGTAGAAGCGAAGCCGCACTACGAAAGTCAAACCAAGCCAAAGTCAGGTGCGGACCTGCTCGTGGATGCATTGATCCAGGAAGAAGTCAAAACCATTTTCGGATATCCAGGAGGTGCCGTGTTACCGATTTACGACGCCCTGTACCGTTCAGGAGATGCTTTCCATCACGTTCTTGCCCGGCATGAACAAGGTTCCATCCATGCTGCTGAGGGATATGCACGAGTAACTGGTAAGCCTGGCGTCGTCATCGCCACATCTGGTCCGGGAGCAACGAATCTGATTACCGGCATCGCTGATGCCATGATGGATTCCCTCCCTATTGTCGTATTCACCGGTCAGGTAGCACGCGGCGTCATCGGCACAGACGCTTTTCAGGAAGCGGATGTCATGGGCATAACAACCCCGATCACCAAACACAATTATCAGGTCCAGGCGCTATCGGACCTGCCGAGAATCGTTAAGGAAGCTTTTCATATTGCTTCTACTGGCCGTCCTGGCCCAGTCGTTGTCGATATACCAAAAGATATTTCAACAGAAGTTGATGAAAATCCGCCAAGTGTGGATTTCTCACTTCCAGGATATCAACCTAATTTGAAACCGAATCCGCTGCAAATCAAGAAGCTGACAGATGCCATGGCACAGGCGAAGAAACCAGTACTGCTTGCTGGCGCCGGTGTCCATCACGGAAAGGCTTCCGAGGAACTGAAAGCATTTGCGGAGAAGCATTCCCTTCCTGTCGTAAACACGTTGCACGGGCTCGGTACTTTCCCTGGCAGCCACTCCCTCTCATTCGGAATGGCGGGGATGCACGGCACCTATGCCGCCAACATGGCACTTTACGAATGTGATTTGCTTATCAATATCGGCTCCCGTTTCGATGATCGTCTGACGGGAAAATTGGAACATTTCGCACCGAAAGCCACTGTTGCCCATATTGATGTCGATCCAGCGGAAATCGGTAAAAACGTACCGACTCAAATACCGATTGTTTCCGACTCCAAAGCGGCATTGGAAGCTCTACTGAAAAATTCCGTATCTTCCCCATCAACGGAAGAATGGTACAAAAAGCTCGATAACTACCGGGATGAATATCCGCTCTGGTACAACAATCCGGATAGCGACATGGTACCGCAATGGTTGATGGAAAAGATCCACAGTTATACGAACGGAGACGCAATTGTTACAACGGATGTCGGCCAGCATCAAATGTGGGCCGCTCAGTATTACAAACTGGAAAAACCGAACCGCTGGGTCACGTCAGGAGGACTTGGAACGATGGGCTTTGGATTTCCAGCAGCAATCGGTGCTCAGCTTGCTGCACCGGACGATAAAGTCGTAGCTGTCGTCGGCGATGGCGGCTTCCAAATGACACTGCAGGAGCTTTCTCTTCTTCAGGAAATGAAGCTTCCAGTAAAAGTGATCATCGTCAACAATCAGGCGCTGGGAATGGTGCGCCAGTGGCAGGAAAGCTTTTATGAAAAACGCTATTCCGAATCCTTAATGGCGACTCAGCCTGACTTCGTAAAACTTGCAGAAAGCTACAATGTGCAAGGTATGAAAATCGAATCTCAACAAGACCTGGAGGCTAGATTACCTGATGCACTGGCTAGTGATGAACCAGTCGTCGTTGACTGCCGGGTACTGCAGCAGGAAAACGTCTATCCGATGATCGCTCCAGGCAAAGGAATTCACGAAATGATCGGGGTGAAACCATGAGAAGAATCGTAACAGCCACCGTACAAAACCGAAGCGGCGTATTGAACCGTGTGACCGGCTTACTGGCGAAGCGTCAGTTCAATATCGAAAGTATTTCTGTCGGTCGTACGGAAGCGGAAGGCATTTCAAAAATGACGTTCGTCGTCGACGTCGAGGACGAACGGAAATTGGAACAGCTGACCAAGCAATTGAACAAACAGATCGATGTCCTCAAGGTTTCAGACATTACCGATAAAGCGATTGTTGCCAGTGAGTTAGCTCTCATAAGGGTGGTTAGCAACGCACAAATCAGAAATGAAATCCAGGGTATCATCGAGCCTTTCCGGGCTTCGATCATTGATATCAGCAAAGACAGCCTGACCGTTCAGGTTACAGGTAAACACGAAAAAATCGAAGCATTGATCGACCTGCTTCGCCCTTATGGCATAAAAGAGCTGGCACGGACCGGACTTACCGCCTTCCTCCGCGGCCAGCAGCCACAAGTAGCAGAAATGAAAAACTACTCAATATTAAAATAATAGTTTATTAGCATTGTTGATTCACTTTTAGGCATGGGAAACAGCGACACTCCTGCGGGAAGAGCAAGACTGGCAAGACCCCGCAGGGCGATAGCCTGAGGAGGCTTGACGTCTTCCCCGCGGAAAGCGAGCTGTTTCCCCCGCCTCCACTTAAGATATCAACAATAAATTACAAATAATAAAAATTTGGAAGGATGATTAATCATGGCAAAGGTACTTTATCATAACGACATTAACGAACAGGTATTGATGAACAAGAAGGTAGCAGTTGTAGGATACGGCTCTCAAGGTCACGCACATGCACAAAACCTGAAAGAAAGCGGACATCAGGTAGTTGTAGGCTTAAGAAAAGGTAAGTCCTGGGACAAAGCGGAACAAGACGGCCAGGAAGTAAAAACCGTACCGGAAGCAGTCGAAGAAGCAGATGTCGTCATGGTACTTCTACCCGACGAACACCAGCCGAAAGTTTTTGAAGAACAAATCAAACCGAATCTGCAGGCTGGAAACGCACTGGTTTTCGCACACGGATTCAATGTCCATTTCAACCAGGTCGTCCCTCCTGCTGACGTCGACGTATTCCTAGTAGCACCTAAAGGGCCAGGACATCTGGTACGCCGGACATTCGAAGAAGGCGCAGGCGTACCGGCATTGATCGGTGTTGAACAGGATTATACCGGCGAGGCAAAAGAATTGGCACTTGCCTACGCAAAAGGCATCGGCGCTGGCCGTGCTGGTGTACTGGAAACAACCTTCCAGGAAGAAACCGAAACAGATCTGTTCGGAGAGCAAGCTGTCCTTTGCGGTGGCCTTTCCAACCTTGTCAAATCCGGTTTTGAAACACTTACAGAAGCAGGCTATCAGCCGGAAGTTGCTTACTTCGAATGTATGCACGAACTGAAATTGATCGTCGACTTGATGTATGAAGGCGGACTGGAAGGCATGCGTTATTCCATTTCCGACACAGCACAATGGGGCGACTTCGTATCCGGACCGCGTGTCATCAACGATGAAACCAAAGCCCGCATGAAAGAAGTACTAAGCGACATCCAGACAGGTAAATTCGCTAAAGGCTGGATCATGGAAAACCAGGTCAACCGTCCAGAATTCAATGCCACCAATAACCTGGAAAATAACCATCAAATCGAAAAGGTGGGACGTGAATTACGCGAATTGATGCCGTTCGTCAAGCAGCAGAAGAAACAAAAACAGGAGGTGTAAGCTCATGACCCATGTGAAGGTGTTTGATACCACCCTTCGTGATGGTGAACAATCAGCCGGAGTCAACCTGAATAAACTTGAAAAAATCGAGATTGCCAAACAACTGGAACGATTTGGCGTAGATATTATGGAAGCTGGCTTCCCTGCTTCTTCCGAAGGCGAATTTGAAGCGATACAGCAAATCGCTCGCACGATCAAGAATGTTTCTGTCGCAGGATTGGCTCGCGCAGTTAAAAGTGATATCGATACAGCATGGGAAGCTTTAAAGGATGGTGTGGAGCCTCGTCTCCATATCTTCCTTGCCACCTCCCCCATTCACATGACCTATAAATTGAAGAAAACACCAGAAGAAGTACTGCAGACAGCAGTTGAGACAGTCGCTTATGCGAAACAGAAATTCCACCATATCGAATGGTCAGCTGAAGATGCTACGCGTACGGACATCGATTTTCTTGTCAAAATCGTAGAAGCCGTTATCAATGCCGGGGCTACGGTCATCAATATTCCAGATACGGTCGGATATACGACTCCAGATGAATACGGAAAGCTATTCCGTCATTTGAAAGAAAATGTTCCGAACATCGACAAGGTAACCCTTTCCGCCCACTGCCATGATGACCTTGGCATGGCTGTCGCGAACTCCATCGCAGCCATTGAAAATGGAGCGACCCAGGTGGAAGGTACGATCAACGGCATCGGCGAACGAGCCGGCAATGCCTCCCTTGAAGAAATTGCGGTTGCCTTGAAAATTCGTCAGGACGTCTATCCGTATACAAACGGATTGAACTTGAAAGAAATCAAACGTACGAGTGACATGGTCAGCAAGCTGACCGGCATGATGATTCCTGGAAACAAAGCAGTGGTCGGCCGCAATGCCTTTGCCCATGAGTCCGGTATCCACCAGGATGGTGTTTTGAAGGAAGCTTCCACTTATGAAATCATCACACCGGAAATGGTTGGAGTAAAATCGAACAGCATGGTACTTGGCAAGCATTCCGGGAGTCACGCTTTCAAAGAAAAAGTTCATGAACTGGGTTATAAATTCAACGATGCCAAAATGAAAGAAGCTTTCATGGCCTTTAAGCAATTGACGGCTAAGAAAAAAGAAGTAACCGACGATGACCTGTTCACCATTCTGATGGAAACACAGGTTGACAGTGTCACCATCAAGAAATATCAGTTGGAAGCTTTCCAGGTACAATACGGATCCGCCAACCTGCCGACCGCTACTGTGGCATTGACGACACCGGAAGGAAAGAGACTGGAGCATGCCGGCACAGGCCAGGGTAGTGTGGAAGCAATCTACAATACACTCGAAAGTCTGGTTCACGAAGAAATACATTTAGAAGATTACCAATTGAGTTCGATTGGTAAAGGGCGCGATGCACTTGCAGAAGTTCATGTGAAAATGACGGTTAATGGTACGGAAACCGGCGGACGTGGTACGGCGCAGGACGTATTAGAAGCTTCCGCTAACGCATTTTTAAATGCAGTCAATCGAGTTTTCGTCACCCAGCATGTCGAAGAACAATCACAAGCGCACGTATAAAGAACACTACTATTACTGAGGGAGGAAATTTTATGAAAAAGCACATCGTCCTACTTCCTGGTGATGGAATCGGCCAGGAGATCATTGGTTCAGCTCGTGCGGTTTTAGAAGAAATTGCAGAAAAGTTCGGTCATACGTTCACATTTGAGACGCATGCCATCGGCGGTACAGCGGTCGATGAGCATGGTACTCCCCTTCCGCAAGAAACCGTTGCAGCCTGTAAACAGGCGGATGCAATACTTTTAGGGGCAGTCGGAGGTCCGAAATGGGATGACCTCCCTTCCCACCTCCGTCCAGAAAAAGGACTGCTGGGTATCCGAAAAGAACTTGGCTTATTTGCCAACCTTCGACCGGTCAAAGGGTTTAAGAAGCTGCTTGGCTCCTCCCCACTTAAGGAAGAATTAGTAGAAGACAGTGACCTGTTGATCGTGCGCGAACTGACCGGAGGCCTTTACTTTGGAACACCAAGTGAACGTCAGGAAAATGGCCAGTCTGTTGTCGATACCCTTTACTATGAACGACATGAAATCGAACGGATCGTCGACAAAGCGTTCCAAAGCGCCCGCCTGCGCCGGAACCATTTAACTTCCGTCGATAAAGCGAATGTACTGGAGTCCAGTAAGTTGTGGCGCGAAGTCGTGGAAGAGAAAAAAGCAGATTACCCGGATGTCACTGTCGAGCATATGCTGGTCGACGCTGCAGCTATGAAACTGATTCAGAATCCAGCTCAGTTTGACGTCATCGTGACAGAGAATATGTTCGGTGACATTCTAAGTGATGAAGCTTCTGTGTTGACTGGATCCCTTGGCATGCTGCCATCTGCCAGTCTTCGCAGCGATGGCGTTGGGCTATATGAGCCGGTTCACGGTTCTGCCCCGGATATCGCCGGACAGAATATCGCCAACCCATTGGCAATGATTCTATCCACTGCGTTGATGCTCCGTCATTCATTTGGAATGGATGAAGAAGCATCCTGCATTGAAAAAGCGGTCGAAGACGTGGTTGACCTTGGCTACCATACCAAAGACTTGAAGATAACCAACGGCATTGAAACTAATACGACCAACATGACCCATAAGGTCGTGGAATATATGTCACAAAATGATGCATGCAGCTGTATCATGAGTGCCTACGCCTGATTACACAATGTGAGGAGTGAAAACATGACCCAGCCGAAAACGATTATCGAAAAAATCTGGAACAATCATATCGTCCATCAGGAGCCTGGCAAGCCTGATCTTCTTTATATCGATCTGCATTTGATCCATGAAGTCACTTCTCCCCAGGCTTTTGAAGGACTAAGAATGAAAGGGCGGAAAGTACGCCGCCCTGAATTAACTTTTGCGACCATGGATCATAACGTTCCGACGAAGCAGCGTCATATCATTAAGGATGAAGTCTCGAAAAAACAAATGCACACATTAAAGGAAAACTGCGAAGAGTTCGGTGTCCCGCTCGCTGATATCGACCATCCCGATCAAGGGATCGTCCACGTCATCGGCCCGGAACTTGGGCTGACACAGCCTGGTAAAACAATTGTCTGCGGGGATAGCCATACCTCCACGCACGGCGCGTTCGGTGCCCTGGCTTTCGGGATTGGAACCAGTGAAGTGGAACATGTCCTCTCTACTCAGACTCTTGGGCAGGCACGACCTAAAACGTTGCAAGTGAAAGTAAATGGCAAACTTGGCACCGGCGTCACGGCGAAGGATTTGATTTTAGCAATTATAGCAAAATACGGGGTTCGCTTTGGTACCGGCTACGTCATCGAATATACAGGAGATGCAATCCGTGAGCTATCTATGGAGCAGCGCATGACTGTCTGCAACATGTCGATTGAAGCAGGTGCCAGAGCCGGTCTGATTTCTCCAGACGATACGACGATCGATTACCTCCGCGGCAAACGCCATGTACCGGATGGAGAAGCTTTTGAACAGGCTGCAGCAGATTGGCGTGCCCTTGCGACCGATGAAGGTGCAAGCTACGATGCAACAGTAGAAATCGATGCAGATAAAGTCGAGCCACAGGTCACATGGGGTACGAATCCTGCCATGTGTGTTCCTGTCAGCGCCAATGTTCCTGATCCTGCCAGTCAGGAAAAAGATTATGAACAGGACGAAGTTCAACGCGCCCTGGATTATATGGGACTTGAAGCCAATCAGCCGATTGATTCTGTTGAAATCGAGCATGTGTTCATCGGCTCCTGTACCAACTCACGGTTGAGCGATTTGAAAAGAGCAGCCGACATCGTTCGCGGTAAGCAAGTGCATGAAAAAGTGACCGCGCTCGTCGTCCCAGGCTCCAAAACGGTTAAAGAACAGGCAGAAGCTGAAGGCCTGGATGTCATTTTTAAAACCGCAGGGTTTGAATGGCGCGATGCAGGCTGCAGCATGTGTCTGGCGATGAATGACGACATCATTCCGCCGGGAGAACGCTGTGCCTCTACTTCCAACCGGAACTTCGAAGGCCGGCAAGGAAATGGCGCCCGTACCCACCTGGTCAGCCCGGAAATGGCAGCAGCCGCTGCTCTCGAAGGACATTTTGTGGATGTCCGCCAATATACCAAAACAGCACTGAATGGATAGGAGGTTAATTCCATGGAACCGATACGCGTACATTCCGGTCTTGTCTATCCGATGAACCGGGCTAATGTTGATACCGATCAGATCATCCCAAAACAATTTTTGAAGCGCATCGAACGGCAAGGCTTCGGCCAGTTCCTTTTCTATCATTGGCGTTTCGATGAAGAAGGAGAAAAACGCGACAGCTTTACGCTGAATGATGAAAAATATAACAATGCTTCGATTCTGGTGGCCGGCGACAATTTTGGCTGTGGTTCTTCACGCGAACATGCGCCGTGGGCAATCCTGGATTATGGTTTCAGGGTTGTGATTGCTCCGAGTTTCGCTGACATCTTTTATAACAACTGCGTCAAAAATGGAATTCTGCCTGTACAATTAAGTGAAGATGAAACACAGGCAATCATCAAAAAAGCCGAACAGCAAAAGCTTGAATTGACCATCGATTTAGAAAAGCAGCTGGTCGTTGACGAAGAAGAATTCAATTTCAGTTTCGATATCTCTGATTATCACAAGCAGATGCTTTTGAATGGCTGGGATGAAATCGCCGTCACATTGACGCATGAAGACAAAATCACCGCCTACGAAGAACGCCAGCAAATTACCGGATGAATTTTATGATAATGAGTCCGAGAAATCAACAAATAAAATTTTAAGGAGTGTGAAGACATTGGGAATTCGTTATTATTAACCAAGGTGGCGGATGCAATGGAACAGCTATCCTCTGTTGTGCATCGTACCCCGCTCACCACTTCAGCGACATTGAATGAACAAACAGGAAAAAAAGTGTTTATGAAGATGGAGAACCAGCAAAAGACAGGCGCTTTCAAAATCAGAGGTGCCAGCTATAAAATCTCACAATTGACGCAGCATGAAATGAAGCGAGGGGTGATTGCTGCTTCCGCCGGCAATCATGCCCAGGGGGTTGCCCTGGCAGCAGCTAAACGTGGCATTGAGGCTAAAATCTTTATGCCAGCCAATACTCCAAAAGCAAAAACGAAAGCAACAGAAGGCTACGGGGCTAAAATTGTGTTGACTGGAGAGTCGTTCCAGGAAGCTTACGAAGCGGCCGTCCAGGAACAAAAACGATCACAAGCTGTTTTTATCCACCCTTTCGATGATCCCGATGTCATGGCAGGACAAGGAACCATCGCCACCGAGATGCTGCAGCAACAGCCTTCCCTTGATACACTGATCGTCCCTGTAGGAGGGGGCGGTTTGATCAGCGGAATCGCTTTTGCAGCAAAAAATATCAATCCGACCATCAAGGTGATCGGCGTACAGGCAGAAGGTGCAAGTGCGACTTACAACAAATTTCATTCTAAAGGGGTAACTTCCCTCCCTTCTGTCTCTACCATTGCTGATGGAATCGCCGTCAAACGTCCAGGTGAGCTGACCTATCCTATTATCCGTAAATATGTCGACCATATCGTGACTGTCTCTGATCAACAGTTAGCGGCAACCATGGTCCACATGCTGGAACGGGAAAAGACGATGGTGGAAGGTGCCGGTGCTGCAGCACTCGCTGCCCTCCTTTCCTATCATGAAAAAATCAACTCCACACAATGTGGTGTGGTAGTAAGCGGCGGCAATATGGACATTGCTAAATTGCCGTCGATACAATCATTATCACAGCAAAAAAAATATCAGGTCGTATAAATGTACAGGCAGCCGAAAATCGGCTGCCTGTTTTACTGAGCTATTTTTCCTATTTTCAAAGATAGCAGATTAACGCCTGCTTTCTTGTGGTATGTACAACACTAAAGGAGGCATTCGATTATGTTAAAATACATTCTAGCAGTATTGCTGCCGCCTTTAGCAGTATTTATGGCAGGCAGACCAATGTCAGCATTAATGAATTTAATTCTTACAGCGATTTTCTGGATTCCAGGTGCGATCCACGCTGTCTTAGTTGTACGTAACAAAGAGATCGGCACCGTTTAATAGAGGAACATGGCCCCTGTTTTCAGGGGCTTTTTCCTTTTACATAGGGCCTTCTAATGCATACAATGGTAACGAGGAAGCATAGACTAGCCTATCAGGAAAAAGGAGCGTGGAACATGAGGACAGCGAACCCGACGTTGAATGACAATATATTTGGCAGGCAGCGGGCTAAATCAGGAAAACGGACAATGACACTAGCAGGAACCGTGAATAAAGTGTTCATCCTTCTTTTTATCTTGATGGCGACTGCTTATTATACATGGAACCTCTATTACAACAATCAACCGGTGACGATTTATATCTGGATCGGCCTTATCGGTTCGTTGATTTTTGCTTTGATAACCGCCTTCATACCGAAAGCAGCTCCAGTTACGGCACCGATCTATGCTGCACTGGAAGGATTATTTATCGGGGCTATTTCAGCGCAATATGCAAACTTATATGAAGGTATCGTCATCCAGGCAGCACTGCTTACAATGATGACCTTATTCGCTTTGCTGATCGCTTATAAGCTGCGGATTATAAAAGTGACGAAAAATTTCCGGTTAGGCGTTTTTGCTGCCACGCTCGGAATTTTCCTCGTCTATTTGCTGGATATTATCCTTCGAAGCTTTACATCGATCCAGGTGCCATTGCTGCACGAATCAAGCCTGCTTGGGATCGGAATCAGTTTGTTCATCGTCGCAGTCGCTGCATTGAACCTCGTCCTTGATTTCGATTTTATTGAACGGGCTTCCAACCGCGGCGTTCCGAAGCACATGGAGTGGTACGGAGCTTTCGGATTAGTGGTCACCCTTGTCTGGCTGTACATCGAAATGCTCCGGCTATTAGCTAAATTAAGAAACCGTTGATTTGTTCCTGCAATCAGTTTCTACCTGGTTGCAGGTTTTAATTTTTCTACTAAGAGGAAGATAGTTGGTAGAGGAGGTAGATAAGAAATGGATGAACTGAACGATTTTCTCTATCAACTGAAACGGCATATGCAATATACAAGTGAACTTAGGGACGCGTATGAAAAGCTACCTGTACATCAGCAGGAGATTGTCAGAAATGCTTCCCCAAGGAATGAATCACCGGAAGACCTTTCGAAACACGCCTACCAGTGGCACGACAACCTGTTCAAAGAAGTCGGCAAATAGAATCACAAAGCAAAGTCAGAAAAGGCTGTGCCTAAATGGCACAGCCTTTTGGTTATGTATCATAGGCTTTTACTGGACAGGATACCTGTTTACTAGAAATGAGGTACAGCTTACTAGACATTTCATTGCACTTACTGGACATTCCTTAAGATTTTCTAGACATGCTAAACGGTTACTAGACAATTAGAAAAAATCATACATCATTCCGGATGATTAAATAAATGATCAGACCGATGATTGGAAAAAATAATGTACCAATCAGGATGATAAGGGCATACTCCTGGCTCTTCCCTTTTCTCTGGGAATCACGATAGGCCCAAATGCTGGTCACAATATTCAACACGAATAACAGAAGTACGAAGAACACTCCGAAAAACAGAAAGCCACCCATTTCCATCATTTGTTACTCCCCCTTTTCTCTCCCATCCTATTATCGGTTACTTGGAAGTATGTTTCAATATTAGAAAAGTGCAAGCGCCCTGAAAGACACGACACGATTGATTTTACAGTTAAGCTGCCATTTGCTGAAGACTCAGTTTCGAGAGAAACTGTTTCCATTTCGGTTATGAGCGTTTAGAGGGCCGGGAAATCACTCGCTTTCCATGGGCGGACAGTGAGCTTCCTCAGGCTTCGCCTTGCGGGATCTCACCATGTCCTATCCTCCCATAGGAGTCTCGCAATTTCCCGGCCCTCCTTGCGTTTATATGAGAAACGGAAATATCAGGAGGCAGAATCGTTCCAACATAGTAACAGCTGAGGGCTTATTTTCTGCATCATTGGGCTTTTCAAGCAGTAAATGTGTAAGATACCTTCTTATAACATAGGGTTCGTTAGTCAAAATACGGGTAGGGTGGCGGCGAAACGGTGAGACTCCCTCCGGAAATGTTGATACATCAAGGGTTGTAACTTGTCTTTTATCTTTCAAAAAAATTTTTGCCTACAATTATCTGTCGGTTTATTCCTTTTCTTCAATTTTAAGGAAAACAAGGAGACGCGTTGCGTTTCCTAACTTTATTAGGTCATCCTTTTTGTATAAATCGATGCACCTTGGATCCCTGCTTTCTTATGAGGACGTACCCTCCCATGTCTCTTGGCGTCGTGCGCCTACATTCCTTCGTTTGGTCTCATCATAAGGCAGAGGCCGGCTTTATTCTCCCGTATAGACTCGTAGTCTGTTGTCTCACTTTGCGCCAGCTTCTCCGTGTCATCTTATGGGTAAGAAAATATAGGTTACGCTGCCTGTTGAAGACAGTGGAGGTCCTGTTTCATTCGGTCCTCATTGAAGTGAACCTGGCGGTTCGATAAACCAAAAAAGATCTTTAACAGTTTTCCGCAAAGCACGACCATT
>NZ_JBIEKI010000017.1:0-83938 GCF_043497085.1 Halobacillus sp. B23F22_5
TATAATATCATAACGATTCCATCTTCGGGGCAGGGTGAGTGAAACACCATCTGTCTCGTTTTTTTATGCCCAGTAACCTTTGATATGAAGGCATTTTAAAAGGGAGCACCTTATTAGGTGCTCCCACTTGTTGCCGAGTTGTTGCCGAAATGCTTCGGATTGAATTTTTCGAACCTGTCTGCAGTAGATCGGTGGCCTTTTTTGGTTACATGGCCATAAATATCTGTAGTTATTCTTGAACTCGAATGTCCTGCTCGTTCTTGAACATTTTTTAGACTTTCTCCTTCTTGAAGGAGGTATGTGATCATAGTATGCCTTAAATCGTGTACTCTTATGTCCTTTAAATAATGGCGGTGTTTAATGTTTCGCCACGTTTTATTGACCGAATTAGGCGTGTAAGGAATTCCTTCACCACCATGGAAGAGAAATGTATTATCACCACCTCTCCATTTTTCCCCAACCATCATTTTTTCCTTTAACCAGTGACGGTAAAAAACTTTCGCTTCCTCCATATACCATTTAGGCATTGAAATTTTTCTTATATCTTCATCCGTTTTTGTACTCTTAATAATTGGGCGGCCATTATCGAAATCAGGAATGCTTTTTGTTAAAAGTATATCCTGATTCTCAAAATCAAAATCGCTCCATTCTAAAGCTAGTGTTTCCCCACGTCGCATTCCAGCAACAGCTGCAGTTAGAAAGTATATTCGCCAATTTATAGGTTCTTTGTACAGTGCTTTAATGAATTCAATAACATCATCTTCATCAAAATACTGCATTTTCTTCTTCTTTATTTTGGGCCTTTTAAGACCTTTAAGTGGACTCTGTTTCAGTACTTGCCATTCTACTGCTTTATTAAAGACCACGCGAAGGGTCTTATCGATTTCGTAAAGGGTTGCTTGTGACAAAGGTTTACCCTGCTTATTTCGTCCTGCACCGGGCTTAGAAATATCGTCTAAGAAATTCACTATTTGCATCGGTTTGATTTGTTCAATTTTTTGGTGGCCAAATCGAGGGAGTATATAGTTGTTTAATTTCTCGTCGTATCCTTGAAGTGTTCGATAAGCATAATTCTTCTTTGCATGTTTTTCTCTCCAATCTTCTATAAACTCATTTAATTGGCGCTTCTCAGGTGCAATGTATTCCCCAGCTTGGACTTCCATTTCAAACTTTACTAATTCTTGATTTAAGTAATTCTCTAATTTGCGCTTGGTTTTAAGCAATGAGGGATCTACCTTTATTGTTTTTGTTCTCCGGGTTCTCTTACCACGTTCATTGAAGCCGGCTTCAACCGTCAACAAAAATGTGTTTTTGTTACCTCGCCTTCGATAACTAGGCATGTTAGACACCTCCTGATTCAATATTAGTTGATGGAGTAAAAAAGTTTGGTACAATCCGAACGTCGTTTAATTTGTTCCAATCGTTCCGCACATAGTTCATAAGACACCTCAAAGTCCTCAGCCCATTTTAATAAGAGATCTTGATCATTGAGATTGTATCTTTTGATCATGTGATAGGGCATTGTTGCATACAAAGTAAAGTATTTTGCATCGCGTTCCTGTAGTTCTCTAAATGCTTTAGACATCATGGTTTGTTTTCCTACATGTCGAACAGCATGGCAAAGTTCATGAAAGAAATGTTCTCTTTGGGTCACCTTGTTTAAATTGGAGTTAAGTACAATTTCTTTGTACTTTCCAAATTTAGTGAAATGCGATTCGAAAGGCTTGTAGTTAATAAAGATGTTGTGTCTCTTAGCTATTACTCTTAAATTCAAGTCTCCAGGGTATTGAAAATTGCGATCGATGTACCAACTTGATATCCAATCTTCAAGAGATGATGTAGTATACTGGGAAAAATTCACGCTAGTCACCTTCCTTATCGATATTATACGAACGTATGTTCTGATACGCAACCAAAAAAAGCACTACAATGTATAGTGCGAATTAATTACTCTTTTGATATAAATGGATAGATAACTACAGAACCGAGTTCTTTAATAAAAATTTTAGGAAATTATTAATTGGTGTTAAGCAATCGGTCAGTTACTTTGAAACTGAGTCTTCCAGAAAAGGGCAGGATTGTGGAAGACTCAGTTTCGAGATAATATTGCATTTATTTATTAAAAATATCTATACGTGTTCCCATGTGAATTGTTATACATTCAAATAAACGTTTTAATGAAAAACTACTTGGAAATAATGAAGAAGGGAGGTAATAAAATGAGATTCTTGAACGCTAAAACTGGTGCATGGATTAGTACATTTGCCTATTTATTAGTATCACTTGTGAAAATCATTATTGCTTGGCAGGTCAATTCCGTGGCATTAATGGCCGATGGGTTTAATAATTTTACGGATATTATTACATCTGTTGCCCTAATCATTGGGTTGAGAATTGCAAAAAAAGAGGAGGATGAGAACCACCCTTATGGACATCGGCGAGCCGAAAATATTGCTTCGTTGGTGGCTGCCTTTGTCATAGCTGCAATAGGGATACAAATTTTAGTTGATACCGTTCGTACAATGGTAAATCAAAATTTCGTTACACCGAATCCTCTTGCAATATGGGTTGGCCTCGGAAGTGGTCTATTCATGATTTTAATCTACTTTTTGAATAAAACCATAGCCTCAAAAGTAAACAGTCAAGGGTTAAGGTCAATCGCAAAAGATAATCTGTCGGATTCGATTGTAAGTTTTGGTACTGTTGTTGGTATCACTGGCGCTCAATTTGGACTATCCTGGCTTGATCCTGTCACTGGTACGATTGTAGGTCTAATCATTCTCTGGGCAGCATGGGGGATCTTTAAAGAAACCGCCTTAATTTTAACCGATGGGATCGATCCTGAAAAGATACACCAATACAAAGAATCACTTTCAGATATTCAAGAAATAGAGAAAGTCAATGATGTGAAAGCGAGAGTCTCAGGTAATAAGGTCATTTTAGATGTTTCTGTTTCTCTTCAACCGGATTTATCAATTAAGGAAATGACCCATGTAACTGAAGAAATTAAAGAATTAATGCACAAACAACATAACAGCCTTATGACATTTGTTGAATTGAATCCCTCAGTGAAGTGAATTTTTAATACCTTACAAAAGTGATCCGTCAGATCTTGATTCTTTTTAAACTTATTTAACACATATTCAATTAGATATTCAAACAATCATTTGTTTATTTTATTGACAATCTATACAGGTTCCTTATAAGATTGTATATATAATCAAACAATCATTTGAATGTGAGGGTGAAATCATGGAAACCAAACACACTAAAATAAACGATGATCAATGTGAGGTTTTTTGCTACGACGAGGAAATAGTTAACCGATTATCGCGGAAGATTGAAAATGAAAAATTCACTTCAACCGCGGACATTTTTAAAGCATTATCTGATGAAACAAGGCTTAAAATTGCCTATATATTAACGCAGGAAACTGAACTATGTGTATGTGATGTTGCAAACATTATTGGCACAACGAATGCTACAGCTTCTCATCATCTACGTCATTTACGAAACATGCATATTGCTAAAAGTCGAAAACAAGGTAAGTTAGTCTTTTATTCCCTTGATGACCCCCATGTTACAAGTATGATTGTAACGGCGATGGTTCACGGTCAGGAGGTGTAAATTGTGAGTAACGAAGCATCTCAAGATGAGAAAAATGTATATCGTGTTCAAGGATTTACGTGTGCAAATTGTGCTGGAAAATTTGAGGATAACGTAAAAGGATTAGCTGGTGTAAGCGATGCAAAAGTAAATTTTGGCGCATCGAAAATTTCTGTTTACGGTGAAGCGACAACAGAGGAGCTTGAAAAAGCTGGGGCTTTTGAGAACCTAAAAGTAGTTCCTGACAGTTCAGAAAAAAAGGATAAAGATCCTGGTACAGAAGAAAAGTTACCGTTTTATAAAAAACACAGTACATTGTTGTACTCAGTTTTATTTTTGGTTATCGGTTTCACTTCCCGGTTTGTAAACGGAAATGATAACATCGTTACAGCATTATTATTTATTACTTCGATGATAGTCGGTGGGACGTCACTCTTCAAAGTCGGTTTACAAAACTTAGTTCGACTTCAGTTTGATATGAGGACTCTTATGACTGTTGCTGTCATTGGTGGAGTCATTATTGGGGAATGGGCAGAAGTAGCAATTGTCGTTTTACTTTTTGCCATTAGTGAAGCTTTAGAACGATTCTCTATGGATAAAGCGAGACAATCAATCAGTTCATTAATGGACATTGCACCAAAGGAAGCATTGGTTAGACGAAATGGACAAGAGATGACGATTCACGTAGATGATATTGCGATCGGGGATATTATGATAGTTAAACCGGGTCAAAAAATTGCGATGGATGGTGTCATTGTCAATGGCTATTCTGCCATTAACCAAGCAGCGATTACGGGGGAGTCAGTCCCTGTTGAGAAAACTGTAGAAGATGAAGTATTTGCTGGTACGCTTAATGAAGAAGGATTACTTGAAGTAAAAATAACAAAGCTTGTTGAAGATACAACAATATCTAAAATTATTCATCTAGTAGAAGAAGCGCAGGGCGAACGGGCACCATCCCAAGCTTTTGTCGATAAATTTGCTAAATATTATACTCCTATCATTATGGCCATTGCAGCATTAGTTGCTACATTACCTCCTTTATTTTTTGATGGAAGTTGGGAAACATGGATTTATCAAGGTCTAGCTGTTCTTGTCGTTGGTTGTCCTTGTGCGTTGGTGATTTCCACTCCAATTTCAATTGTATCAGCCATTGGTAATGCTGCGAAACAAGGGGTTCTTGTCAAAGGCGGGGTGTACCTAGAAGAAGTTGGTACATTAAAAGCAATTGCGTTTGACAAAACGGGGACTTTAACAAAAGGGGTTCCTGTGGTAACTGACTATGAAGTGTTGAGCCCTCATACAGATGAACAAGAACTACTTTCGATTATTACTGCCCTAGAATATCGTTCTCAACATCCTCTTGCATCGGCCATAATGAAAAAGGCTGAAGAGGACGGTATTTCTTATTCTGAGGTAGCAGTAGATGACTTTACTTCAATTACGGGTAAAGGAATTAAAGGAAAAGTACATGAAAATACGTATTATATTGGTAGTCCGAAATTATTTAAAGAATTATTATCGTCTAATTATAATAAGGAATTAGACCAAAATATTATATCCCTACAAAAACAAGGGAAAACAGCTATGATTATAGGTACAAATGAAAAAATTCTAGCTATTATTGCCGTTGCGGATGAAGTGCGTGAATCAAGCAAAGATGTTATAGAAGCTTTACACAAAGCTGGAATTAAAAAAACAGTTATGCTTACAGGTGATAACCACAGTACTGCTGATGCAATCGGCAGTCTAGTCGGCGTAACAGACATTCAATCAGAGTTACTTCCACAAGATAATTTAGACGTGATTAAACAATTGAAATCCAAGTACGGAAACGTAGCTATGGTTGGTGATGGTGTTAACGATGCTCCGGCTCTAGCAGCCTCAACCGTTGGAATTGCAATGGGTGGGGCTGGAACAGATACAGCACTTGAAACGGCAGATGTTGCTTTAATGGGGGACGATTTAAGGAAACTTCCGTTTACTGTTAAAATCAGCCGTAAAACGTTAAATATTATTAAGGCTAACATTTTCTTTGCGATTGCTATTAAGGTTATTGCCCTTCTGTTAGTTATTCCGGGATGGCTAACACTTTGGATTGCCATTCTTTCGGATATGGGGGCAACAATTGTAGTGGCTCTAAATGGTTTACGGCTTATGAGTGTGAAAGAAGACGAATAAGGATGTAGGAGTTTCTAAATTGCTTGGAGGGTCTAAGGGGGACGTCATTCCTTATATAAACCTCTATTTTCATTGGGCCCACAGCATTACTTAAATGGCTCTTAAATTAGGGTGGTGAGGCAGCCCAGAACTGGCGGAAGTAACCATTACAAATAGGAGATACAAAACTTGTAGCTATTGCAAGAGGTATGCTTAATGATCCTTATTGGAGTTTACACGCTGAGAAGAAATTAACTCATAAAGTTAACCCACCTTTCAATATCCAAGAGTAATAAGATAAGAGATAAGAAGGTCCCTTATTAGGGGCCTTTTTTAACCTGTACAACGATGTTTTGGACTTTGGCAAACTGTAATCCCTTAGGGTGAATAGTCTTTAATTATCTTGAAATCAAGTCTTCAAGAATAGGGGGCAATAGTTAAATAAGGCGGTCATTAAGTTGATCGCTTTTTAATTTTGTCTTAAGTTGTTGGAATATTATGTTAAGATTGGTTTAGAAAACCTTGAGCTAAATGGGCAGTTTAATACAATAATCAGTAAAATTTTGGGGGGATAAAATGAAGAAATGGGTAATAATTATTGGAGTGTTGGCTGTGCTTTTAGGTATAGTTGCTTTCGATAGTAAGATCTATTATCCTACATTACCTATTGAATCTGTGAGTAAAAAGGAAGTTTTAGAATCTTTGAATGATAACACAGAAGAGATTGTGAAAATAGCTGAAGAAAATAACTATGGGTGGTATATTACACTAATTGAACAAGGAAAAGCATATGAAAATTTAAAGAACTTTATTAGTAAGAATGGGTGGCAATTCCAAAAACAAGAGGGTAGTGGCTTTATTTTTGAAAAAGATGACAAGACATTAATTGTAACTACGCAAATGTGGACAGGAAATTATGTTATTGTAAAAACCCCGATGTACTGGAAAGAGTAAATATTTTTGTAAAGTATTCTACTTAAAATATTGGATGCGATAGTTTAAGATCTAATTCAAGGATATCTCGAAAACAAGTCTTCCGTTATTGGGGGCAATTGTTCAATAGAGCATTAGCCCTTTATTACATAAACGCAAGGAATACCGTGGCATTTAACTATTTAATTGACGGAGCAGGATTGTTGAATGTGAAATTTAATATGGAGGTGTAATTTTATGCCATTAGAACAGGAAGTAATGGGTTTGTTAATTGGTGGGTTGTCTATTGTTATGGTGATTGCAATTTTAGTTACTGTGTTCCTTTGGATGAAAAATAAAAGTAAAAGTTCAGGATATATCTGGACATTACTGCATTTGCTATTAGTGTCTGTTGCAGCATATTTTGTATTAAAGGCTATTGCATTTGACTATAATCATCCGATGGCTTCAGAAGAGATTTCACTCCAGATAGGTATTTCTGGAGTTGTTTGGGCATCTAGTATGCTTTCTTTAGTAATAGCATTATTTAGCTTTTCGAAAGAGAGAAAGCATAGTGCATCTTAAACAAACGGGTGCGATAGCTGCGCAGTGGGGATAGCTATCGCATATTGTGTTAACTAAAACACAAATGAGTTTGGAGGGATAAACAGTGAAAAGTAAAATAGTTATCTCCTTAATGCTTACTATCACTTTTAGCTTACTAGTTGGGTGTAATATTGATGGAGGAGATGAAAAATTATATTCCGTTTTGGTAGTACAGAATGGAGATGATAAAACGGACGAGATGATTACAGAAGAAATAGACGTTGCATCAGAAAAATTCCATGAAATAAAATTCCTAACGAGTTTAGAAGATGTTAAAGAACAACACCCACAAGTTGAAATAGCACAAGTTCCAGCAGTGTTAATATTTGAAACCGGGGGAGGAGAGTTCAAAAAGTTAGAGTATAAAACATATGACATGGAAGAAGCAGTAGCAAAGTTAAAAGAACTTTCAAATTAAGAAATATAACTAGCTATGGGTACTATATCTCGAATCGAGTCTTACATAAACTGGGGCGATTGTCCAGTAAAGGCGATCGCTTTTTAACTAACAGAGCAGTAGAGTTTAATTAGAAATGATGAAGTATGTTAATGGAAAGGTATATTTTTTAGGGGGAGAATATGGCATCTTTATTTGTATGGGTATTATTATTGGTTGTCGGCGGTATTGGCGGAATAGGTATTAGTAGTGCTTTTGAAGGAAATGAAGTATTTACAGGATATGCAGCAATGTTAGGAATGATAGTAGCTTTACTAAGTGCGATTTTCTTCCAATTGAATTTAATGCACAAAGATAAAGAATAGATGTTGTGTTAACGGATGCGTTATTCGAAGATCTGCTTCAATATCTCGAAATCAAGTCTTCCGTTATAGTGGGCGATTGCTTAAAAGAAACCCGCGCTTATTACAGAAGCATAGGGACATCATGAATGTATCTTTTAACTGACGGAACAATTCACTTTAAGAAAGAAACTTTTATAAGGTTTGTTTATTAAATATGAATGTGGGGGTTTTACTTAATGGGGGAAATTGGCTTAACTATTATATTTTATCTAGTCGGTCTATTTATTCTTTATATAATTATTGAAACGGCAGTCAGAAGAGGGATTAACAGTTCTATAATCGTTCAATATCTTGAAGATAAATCTGGGATTCAAGATACTAGTGAAAAGAAAAATTCCTTCCTTGATGATGATTTGTATAAAGATTAACAGGGACGTTAGTTAAAGATCCACTGAAAGATATCTCGAATTCGAGTGTTACATAATAGGGGGCGTTCCTGTAATAATCAGGAATGCTTCTTTCTGTGGAAAAAGGTATCTAGTAGGATATTTGGTAACTATAAAGAATTAATTAAGAAACAATCTTTTAAGGGGGGGTTCTTATGATTAAAGATCCGTGGTTTACCATTCAACAAATAGATGAAAATACATACGGCATTAGTGAATACGGCCATTGGGAAAAAGTACACTCTTTTTTGCTTTTGGGTGATAAAAAATCAGCATTAATTGATACGGGGCTTGGAATAGACAATATTAAAAGAGTTACAGATCAGTTGACAGACCTACCTATTGATGTCATTACGACTCATGTACATGCTGACCACATTGGAAGTCATGGTGAATTTGAAAGAATATATGTGCATCAAGATGATAAGGATTGGATTGTGAATGGAATACAAGGCCTACCAATAGAACAAATAAGAAAAGATATTAGTAGAGATATTACATTACCTATTCCAAAAACATTTAATCCAAATACATACAGACCCTATCAAGGGGAACCAACCGGTTTATTACAGGATGGAGATATAGTCGAGTTAGGGAATAGAAGAATAATTATTTATCACACTCCAGGGCACTCTCCGGGCCATATATCTGTTTTTGATGAAACAAATGGTTATTTATTTACAGGTGATCTGCTCTATGCTGATACCCCTATATATGCCTTCTATCCTTCAACCAATCCTGTACATTTAGTTAATTCACTAGAAAAAATTGCAGCGATACCAAACGTATCGAGGGTTTATGGTTCACATAATACATTAGGACTGGATCCCAATATTTTTGCCGAAGTGGAATATGCAGTAGAGTTTTTGAAAAGAAATGATCTCATAAAGTTTGGGACGGGAATTCATAAATTTAAGGGCTTTAGTATAAAGTTTTAGTTTTACCTACTTTTATTCAAGAAAGGGATGCTAAACGAAATAATAACTTGTAAATATCTTGAATTTGAGTCTTCCAGAAAAGGGGGCGATAGCTACACAGTTACTATCCACTTATTGTGCTAACGGAGCAGTAATATACAATATGACAAAGTTATACATAAAGGAGACATGTTATGAATATTAGATTGTTGAACCCGTTCGATGCCGAAAAATATTGGGAGTTAAGACTGGAAGCACTACAAGGGAATCCAGAGGCTTTCGCTCAAAGTTATGAAGAAGCTAGAAATAGAGAAAACCCAATAGAGGGAGTAGCTAAAAATATATCCAACGATGATAACTTTACGTTTGGGGCATTCAAAGATAATGAGCTTGTTGGAGTTGTTACTTTACTACAAGATTCTGCTATGAAACTAAGACATAGAGGCAATATATTAGGAATGTATGTAACTCCACAAATGCGTGGAACAGGAATTGGGGAAAGCCTTCTCGTTAATGCAATTCAGCAGGCTGAAGCTATAAAAACGATAGAAAAGATTAACTTAACGGTTGTTACGTCTAACGTTGGTGCAAAGAAACTATACGAAAAATTAGGTTTTAAGAACTTTGGAGTAGAAAAGCAAGCATTAAAAATTAACAATGAGTATTATGATGAAGAATATATGGCTTTGTTTTTAAATAACTGAAATTCTTATTAAACAAACGGGTGCGTTAGTTGAAGATCTGCTTCAATATCTCGAAATCAAGTCTTCCGTTATAGGGGGCGATTGTTTAACAAGGTGTAGTTTTCCTGACCAATTTTATACCAACAATAAAACAGGGCAAGGAGGAGTTTGTCTTCATTGGTATTAATGAATGGACAACAGAATATATATACATATTTATTTTTACGATAATTCTTATGTTAAACAATATCGCATCTATCCTTGAATATAAGAAAAACAAAGAGAACCTCAAAAGTATCAGCGAAAGTCAATTAATGTTGCCAAGTAAATGGAAGTTGTTTGTGGCAAAGTTAATAGGAGCATTTATTTTTAAATGGCTTATATATATCATTGCTTTTGTAATTACAGGGAGTTTCTTAGTAATAATAATCTCCTTGATATTAATTACCTTGAGGATCTATCTTATGTTTCATAGTTTAATCGAAATCCAAGAATCGAAAACTGACTTATATGTTCTAGTTGCGGAAACTGTCTTTGTAGGAGTATTTATGTTGTATTACTTTGGCTTTAAACTACCAACTTAATAAATTCTAAAGAATTACTTAAGGATATCTCGATATTAAGTCTTCTGGAAAAGGGGGCAATAGCTGCATAGTGGCTAATGATTATTGTGCTAACGGAGCTGTTAAGGGAAATAAAAAGCAGGAGGATTTGTTGTGGGTGTAGATAAAAAAATCAAAAATCTCTATTTCTATATGACAGTTGGATATATAGGACTTTTCCTCATTGGATTAGCAACTTTGAGATTTATATCGGTTTTCCACGACCCCCAAGGGCAGGCATTTGCTTTCTTTGGTTTTTTACTTGTAATGGCTTATATAAGGTTTATGGAAAAAAAGTTAGGTATTAGTAAGAAAGCATTCGTTCTAAGTAAAGTTATTTTTTCTATTGTTTTTTCCATTTTTGCATTTTGGTTATATTTTTGAAAATTCTTGTTCAACAAACGGGTGCCTTAGTGAAAGATATCTCGAAATCAAGTCTTCCGTTATAGACCAGCTATAAAATGTCAAGCAACAAAATAGATGTTTTTTTTGCATTTACTGAAATTAAAATTGGCATGCCAAATAAACCTCACTTATGTTTATTAAAATTGCTATAAGCATTTTTAATTATCATTGGTTTGAGGGCGTGGTACATAGGGCTTTTGATCTCTCAAAATGGCAAATATAATGTGTGTCAATTTACGAGCTACAGCTCCTACGGCAGTACCGTGAGCTTTTCCACGTTCTCTTAACTTTTGATAATAAAGGGATAGCGCAGGATCTTTAAAGCTAGCCACAAATGCTGCTTGCCATATCGCACGTCTAAGGTATGGGGATCCTCTTTTGGAAAGCTTCGTTTTAGATCCATTAAATTCACCGGATTGGTGCACGGAAGCATCGAGGCCTGCAAAGGCAACTAATTGTTTTGGATGTTCGAAGCGATCAATGGAACCAACTTCACCTAAAATGACTGCCGCCGTGACGTCATTTACGCCTGTTATGGTTGTTAAATAATGATGTTGACGGTCTGAGAGTTCCTTTAATTCCTTCTCTATTTGAACCAATTGTTTTTCAAACAGAGCGATTTGTTCCAGGAGAAGATGGATCTGCATTTTAAATGCCTCTGTACCTATGGAAATACCAAAGGTATTTTGGGCACTTTCTTTCAATTGTTCAGCTTTCCAACGAGCTCTTGTAACCCCATACCGTCCTTTACTGACACGGTAAAGGACGTCTGCTAGTTTGTCTGTATCAATCTGTAAAAGATCTTCGGGTAGTGTATAGTTTAAAAGAATTTCTGTGGAAGATAGCCCGAAAACATCAGAAAACACTTGTTCATATTCAGGGAAAACCTGATCTAGTAAAGCAATAATTTTACGCTTAACGTCTGAGCTTTGGTCTACCAAAGCATAACGCAGTCTCTCAAGGTGTCTGAGTTGAAGGAGGTCTTCTTGAACGAAAGGGGTCGCTTCTGGAGAGTCAATGCGAATCACTTGAGCAATTAAGTACGCATCTTTCATATCTGTTTTGGTTTTGCGAATATAAAAATTACGGAGTGCATCCGATTGCATCGGATTGAAAGACGTCACTTTGTATCCAAGTTGATGAAGGAATGAAAAGAGAGATAACCAATAGTGACCCGTGGCTTCCATTCCACAAGCACAATTCTCAGGTGTCACCTGGTGTTGGTTTAAGAAAGTCAGAAGCTTTTCACTACCCTTTTTGGAATTAGCAAACCGAATGGTTTTCCCAATAGGGTTCCCACTTTCATTGATTAATCCAGCTTCATGATGACGTTTTCCAATATCAATGCCAAGATAAATCATAAACGATACCACCCACATAATATTAATCAGATGAAAGGAAGCCTCTTACCTTTATAGATACTCAACCTCGTTAGATATACGGCAACGATGTACCATCCAGCTCATACGAATAGTTCTATAAAGAAAGAGGTGTCAGTCTATAGCACGAAGACAATGCTTCAAGGGGGCAGAGCGACAACCTCCATCTGATTTAACCCCATTATACCTTCAGCTAAAGGTATGATGGATTTAAAACCAGAAATAATCTGGTTAATAATAATATACGAGGGGGCGATTGCTGCATAAAGGATTTTCATTTTTACATAAAAGTAAAGTAGAACATTACAGGGGGGCTTGTTTTGGGGTTATCTTCGATTTTAATAGGAGTTTTTGGGATTTTGATAATTATTATTATCATTTTTCCAGTTCTGTTAGTAAAAAGATACGGAAGAGGTGCTTCGCCGTATAAGTGGTCTTATGTCATTTATGGTCTATTAATTGTCAATTGGATACTATATATATCCGGATTTTACGTATTGCTTCCTGTTAGTGTTGCAGACTCAATTTTTATTCCAATTTGGTTTGTTCTTTGTGCTTTAGGTACCATATTTACGGTATTAGAATTTAAAAATAACATAGCCTTTGCAGTGCCACTTGCTGGCTTTACTTTTCTTAGTTTGGTTTTTGCCCTATTCTTAAACGGTTTATCTCAAATGTGAAATTATGTATCTAGTTGAAAGGTTATTCCATAAAAGGGGGCAAATTCATAAACAATGGTGTGTTCCTTTTTACTATGTGGATTAAAGAATTGAACTAACGGAGCAGTTTAGTGAAAGAAGATATTAAAATAGAGAGGATTTATAAAATGGCGATTGTTATAGGGTATGTAATTGCATTTATAGGTGGGCTTGTAGCTTTTCTGCTAAGTGTAGATAAACCAAAAAATAAAAAATATAAGGTATGGGGCATTGCTCTTATGGTACCGATTTCACCAGCTTTAGCTTTTGCGATAGGGTTAACCTATGCATTCATTGTAGAAAATGCTTGGGCAGGATTGATAATGTGGTATATTTTCCCCTTTATCTTCATAATCGGACTCGTTATGTTAATGGTTGGTATTTTCAAGAAAGAAGAAACAAAAATAGTTTGAGATCTTTAACTTAAGCGTGCGTTAGTTAAAGAACTGCTTCAATATCTCGATATCAAGTCTTCCATAATAGGGGACAATTGTTATACAGTTAGGAGCGATTTATTGAATAAGAAAGTCTGCTGGGAACATAAAGAGCAGGCGAGGGCTGAATCTTAAGTATTACCCAAAATGGTTCAAACATAATAGCAGAAGGATTATTCCTTTTTACATCCGAAGGAGAGGCGTATAAATTTGCATATAAGGTTGTAACAGACAGTAGGTGGTTTACTAAGAGTATTGAAATAATTAATTTGAAGCTTAATGAAAAATTTTGCTTGCATTCAAATCTTAAAGGGAAGTGGTATTTAAATAACAATGAACTAAGTGATATGGATGGAGTGATTGATATAGACATATCTGTGACCCCATTTTCAAATACGCTTCCAATTAACCGTTTCAAATGGGAGCAAGAGCAAGAAAGAAACTTTAATATGCTATACATTGAGGTTCCATCTCTGGAGCTTATGAAGTTTAGAATAAATATACAAGTTTAAAGGAAGTGCGGAGGACGGATCTAGAAATTTTCAATACAAGTGTAGAGATTATGAAACTGTGATTACTGTGGATCAGGATGGATTAATCATTGAATATCCTGATGCATTTATTCGGAAATATTGAGGATTATCTTCATTTCAGAGGAAATCAACCTATAGACAGAGGGGATGGAGAGTGTCTTCTAACCACTTTCATTCTCCTAAACAAATGAAAGAGTATATCATTCCCATATTCGCTTGGAATATTAAGTCGGTCTTAGTCTTCATCATCAATCTCAAATAATTCTGCCAATCTCTTATAAAGCAACACAGTGAAAAGACCAAACACCTGAATAGAACACAGTTGTCTGGTCATTTTTAATTATAAATTTTTTGCGATTTGCTCATAATCGTGTTTGCTTATTTCTCCTTTTACATATCGCAGCTTCAAGATTTCCAATGGATTGTCATCGTTTTCCTTTGTTTCTTTTTTAAAGGCAAGTAAAAGATCACCGACAATTTTTTTGCCATCCTCATGAGCTTGAATAAGTCTCCTGTTTTCACCAGGTAATAAAAGACAATGGCTGATAAAACGAGATTTAGCATGTTTTCTACCACCTTTTTTAGGACCGTATTGTGGCGATGATTGATTGATATTGTTCGTTCGTAATTTCGCCTCTTGCATATCTTAACTTCACAAGCTCTTCTGCTTCAGAATCAGAGTGGAATAGTTCCGGCTCTTTTTTATCCGCTCCCTTTTCAGTCTGTTTCTTTTTGAATACGGCATAAGCTGCAAATGCAAGCAATCCGAAGAGCAAGATCCAAGTCAGGTCCGGACCTGCCATCCAACCTGCGTTACCGAAACCGTTCGGTGACATTCCACCGAAATTACCAAACCCTCCAAAATTACCTGGTCCCATATATCCGTGCATCATTTGCAAGACCTCCTAGCTATAATAAGTTTTTAATTTTGGTATATTCTTCTGATGTGATTTCTCCAGAAGCATAACGCATGTCCAATGATTTTCTGGCTTCTGCTCCTTGATCACTATTATTGTTAGCATTCACGTTTCCAAGCACCCTTTGCAGGTCGCCGGTTGAGTAAAAATAAATTCCGATTCCAATGAGTAACAGTAGTAAAAACATATGTTTCCCCTCCTAATAATTGTTCATCATACCTTGAAAGTTGTTGCTGTTGGATGATCCTCCTGTACCATGCATTCCTTTATAAAATTCCTCGAGTTCTTTAGTGGATAAATCAGGGTGCATCTCCTCCATATAAGGTTTCATCTGTCCGAAATTGATGTTTTGCTCGTTCATGAATTGTTGCATGTCTTCAAAGTCACCTTTTTGCATAACTTCGTTCATTTTTTCCACGTTCACATCAATATCTTCCATGAAGTTCCCCATGTCACCAAAATTGAATTCCGGATTCTCCGTTGTGCCATGTGCCGATGCATTGTAGATACCTGTAATGCCAGTTCCAATCAAACCTACTGCCAACGCTCCTGCAATCAATGTTTTATTCATATTCGATCTCTCCTTTAATTTGTCATTTTATAATAAGTTTTTCTTGAGTTGCTCAAATTCTTCTACCGTGATTTCGCCCTTTGAGAGACGGTTTTTTGCGATGTCGATGGCTTCTGAACTTCCTGAAGCCTGTTGCGGGACAAACGATTGTTGTCCATTTCCATTTTTATTGGCTGCTGTGTAAATGAGAAATGCAATGAAAAGGAACAAGATGATCATCATAGTTTATTCACCTCCTCCACTTGTGTTGTGTTCCTTATACTCATACTATAAGGGGTATATATGGAGAAAGTATGAAGTGTAATTATTTGTTGATCGTTTCCTTGGTTTGGTTGAATTCTTCTGTAGTAATCTCTCCTTTTGCGAGTTTTCCTTTAGTACAGGCAATATCTGAATATCGATATTGCTAATGGTGTTTCCAGCAGAATGGTTCTTTCGTTTCATCACATAGAATAGGATGCCGAAAATCAAGATGCCAAGGAACAATCCGATAAAACCACAAGTCTCCACACCATAACTATACCCCGGTCCTAACATGTCATTTTCCCTCCTTACCAGTTGTTGTAATTTCTATATCTTCAATATAAAAAAAGAATCATGTAGAAAGTATGGAGGGGGGGAGAAGTCATACAAGGGAGAGTAGGAGGATTATTCCAGCTATCTGATTTTCAGTCTTCTTATATCCGTGCATGAAAATCATTCTGCTTTTACGGAGCTGTTTACAAATGATTTTTATAATCTTTTATCCATTATCCAATGACGGTTAAAAAAATACTGATCCGGTAAAGTACCGATCAGTATTTTATATTCTTTAATTGCATTCCGTTTTGTTAAAGGAAAAGAGTATAAGAAAAAAACTGGCTTGTCGCCAGGTCCTAACGGCGGAAGCCAAGTTTTTCAAATCTGCAATTTTATTTGATTTTCGACCAAATAAGCCACACTAGGAAGATGATACCGAAGATAATCAGGGAAACCCAAATCATTTGCCCAAACCAGAATGACATATGATGGAACATCATTTGTCTTCCCATCATCATGCCCATCGAATTAGGCGGGAACCAAATCATTTGCACAACAAATATAAGAAAAAATATTCCCAACAAAACCAAAAGGGTGAGTATAATTATTGGCCATAGTCGTTTCATATTATCACCTTATTCCGCTTTATATCCGATGCCCCAAACTGTTTTGAGATGAGTCTTGTCAAATCCTGCTTTCTGCAATTTTTCCCTTAAATTCTTAACATGTGAGTCGACTGTCCTATCCTCTCCTATGAAGTCGATGCCCCAAATATGTTCGACCAGCTGTTCTCTTGATAAAGCCTTCCCTCGGTGGTGGATGAGAATGTCAAGAAGGTCGTACTCTGTTTGTGTCAGGTTGATTTTCTGACCATCATAGTTTACTTCACGAGCTGATACATCCAAAATGAGCCCATTGTATCTGATGATTTCATCTTTAGATAATGAAGGTTTTGTTCGTCTGAGTAACGCCTCGATTCGTGCCACTAATTCCGCTTCTTCAAATGGTTTGACAAGATAATCATCTGCTCCTGTTGAAAATCCGTTCACCTTATCCTCAGTGGAGCCCTTAGCTGTCAGAAAGATAATTGGTAGATTAGATATATTTCTCACTTCTTCGATTGTCTGCCATCCGTCCATATGAGGCATCATGATATCCAGAATCATCAAATCATAATCGTCTTTTCTAATCTTTTCAAGGGCTTGATATCCATCCTCTGCTTCACTCGTTTCATAATTTTGCATCAAGTATAGCCGTAATAATTGTCTCATTTCCATTTCGTCATCTACAATTAAAATTTTTCTCATCTCTTATTCTCCTATTTCTTCTATTTTAGCTTTTTTCAAGATCACTCTAAAAACGGACCCGGCATTTACCTTGCTCGTTACATGGACTGTTCCATCATGTGATTCGATTATCTTTTTGGAAACATAAAGTCCCAGGCCTGTTCCGCCGGATTTTCTTGTTCTGGATTGCTCGACCCGATAAAATCTATCCCATATTTTAGGGAGGTCCTTTTCAGGAATGCCGATTCCAGTATCCTCTATTTCAATTGTGATGAAATCTTCTTCGGAAAAAGCCCGAATTGACATTTTACCTTCATTGGAGTATTTGATTCCGTTTTCTATCAAATTGTAAAACACTTGTTCCATTCTCTTCACATCGATTTCCACTGGAGGTACCTCAGATTGAAAGTCAAGGATGATACTGATGTCCTTCTTGGTTGCTGCTGGTTTCAAGTTGTTCACGACTTTTTCTATCACTGCCCGTATATCAGCAATTTCCTTATTCAGTTCAAACTCTCCAACCTGCAGCTTGCTCATTTCGAATAAATCATTCACCATGAATGTGATCCGTTGCACCTCTTTTTTGATAATATCCAGATAAACTTTCTGATCCTCTTTGTCTATATTTCCTTTGCCTAAAATATCGCTATAGCCTTTTATATAGGTAAGTGGAGTTCTAAGTTCATGGGAAACAGCTGCGAGAAAGTCATTTCGACTGTCTTCGAAATATTGCAGCTGATCACCAAGTGTCTGAATCGATTTGCTGAGCTCTGCAATCTCATCTTCACTATTGATTGTAAACTGCTGTTTGTATTCCCCTTGGGCCATTTTCTCTGTTGCCTTTTTCATGGACTTTAGAGGCTTAGTTATGCGTTTTGATGCCAGACCAATCAGTCCGAATGCCAACAATAGGATACCAATTCCTGCAAGGATAAGCAGTACACTTATCACAAATACTATTTCTCTTAAGTTGCTTGAAGGATAATACATATAGACATAGCCTATTCCATCTCCAATCGTAGATACAGAAACCAAATAGGGTTCGTTATACCAATCATCTACAAGAGTACTATCGCCAGGCGGTAAGGAATTATCAAGGAGGCTTGCTTTCATCTCTTTGTCAGGTGCTCTTGAAGAGCCTAGGATTTTTTGATTGCCATCTGTAATCAACACTTCCGTCGCCACGCCTTTTTCCATTTCTGTCACATGATTGATTGCAGACTCTGTGAACTGCTCGTTTAATATTCGTGCGTGGTTGTTTCCTCTTAACACTAAATCCTGTTTAATGTAATCAATTAATACATTTGTGAATCCCCCATACAAAATTACCCCCAAGATGATAAACAAGGTGATAAATAAGGAACTGAACAACAACCCAAGTTTAAAAGATATACTTTTGAATTTGATCAAGCGTCTCACCAACTGTCTTCTCGTAAATTGTTTTTGTTGTATGCATTATACAGGATGTCTATCCTATCTTTTCATAAAAAAGTTGAGAAAATGTGAAGAAGGAGTTATTAATGAACTTGTTCTTATCCTCAATACGATAGAATGTTCGTTTTGTGAAATAATAAAGAGGAAATGAACTTTTGAACAAGGTTACGGTAACTATTATTTCTAAAGTTTTGTTTATACATAACGGGGTAAGTGTATAATACGTGAATGAAATAATAAATAAAGAGAGGTGGATATTATGGAATTTGATTTCACACGAGAAACATCTAAAACTGTTGATGAAGTTATTACTTCTCTAGAGGATTCCTTACAAGAAGAGAAGTTCGGGGTGCTTTGGAACTTTGATTTAACTGAGAAATTGCAGGAAAAAGGGATGGGATTTAATACTCCGTACAAAGTCTTAGAGGTTTGCAATCCAAAAGAAGCGGATCGCGTCCTGCAGGAGAACAAAATGGTTGGATATTTTCTTCCATGTAAAATAGTGGTATATGAAGATGAAGGAAAGGTGAAGGTAGGCATGCCTAAACCAACGACATTAATAGGTTTAGCTGATGATAAAAACCTGGCTGAAATTGCTGAGGATGTGGAAGCACGACTGAAAACTTCCATTGAAAAAGCCATTTAATGAAATTTTGTAAAGAGCTGCTCAATAAAAAGGGCGGCTCTTTATAATCCAATTTTTTGAAGCTGAACAGAGTACACTCATTCCTAAGTACCTTTCGGAAGTCATTATTGGATATGATGCTACTCAACTTTCAATTGATTCATATAATGTTTCATAAATACCTTATCGGGGTACCGTTTTTGTGTGGTCGGGAGTTAGGTTTTTGAAAGAATGTGGATGTCACCAGAATCTTATCATGGACATGTCACTGCAAGCTAAAAAGGAGCAGATAATTAAACTGCAAGAAGTAACTAATACTATACCGTAGGAAATTACAATGATATAAACCTATGATTAAAAATTATATGGAGGGATTAACATGGCATTACAACCAATAACTGTGCAAGAATTAGCTCAGAAAGTACTCGCAAACGAAGATGTATTCCTGTTGGATATTCGCAAAGAAGAAGACTATAATGATTGGTCTATCCAAGGGCGGAATGTTAATAGTATGAATATTCCATTTAACCAGTTGGAAAACGAAACGGAAGATATAAAAAAACAGCTTCCCGAAAATCAAACGATCTATGTGGTGTGCGCAAAAGGAATCTCTTCTCAAAAAGGTGTAGAAATTTTAGAAGAGGCAGGAGTTAAGGATATCACTTACCTGGAGGGTGGAATGACAGCCTGGAGCGAACACATTGAACCAATGAAAATAGGCGATCTATCGGATGGTGGGGAATTGTATCAATTTATCCGGATTGGGAAAGGTTGTCTTTCTTACATGGTCATAGCAAATGGAGAAGCAGCTGTTATCGATCCGGTAAGGATGACTGATGCCTATAAAAACTTTGCAGAAGAAAAGGATACAGCCATTAAATATGTTTTAGATACGCACCTTCATGCAGACCATATTTCAGGTGGTAAGACATTAGCGGAACAAACGGATGCGGAATATTGGTTTCCACCTAAGGATGATGAAGGGTTGACCTTTAACTATAGTAAGCTGGAAGACGGAACAACAATCACCGTTGGAGGGTCTGTGGAGATCAATGCCTTTTATTCTCCTGGTCATACGATCGGGAGTACAAGCTTTATCGTAGACAACACATATCTTATGACAGGAGATATTTTATTCATTGATTCCATTGGACGGCCAGACCTTGCAGGGAAAGCAGAAGATTGGGTAGATGACCTTCGCCAGACCTTATATGGTCGTTATGAAGACTTATCGCAAAACTTTATTGTTCTACCTGCTCATTTTGGAGAAATGAAAGAAATTAATGATGATGGTACCGTACAAGACAAGCTGGAAAACATCTACCAAAAAAATGACCGCTTGCAGGTAGAGGATGAAAAAAAATTCAGGCACCTTGTGACGGATAACCTGCCACCACAGCCAAATAGTCACGAAGAAATCAGAAAGACCAATATGGGAAAGAATAACCCAGAAGAAGATGAACGGAGAGAAATGGAAGTAGGACCAAACCGGTGTGCCGTCTAATTTTATGGTTGAAAAGAAGAATAACGGGGTCCAATCCGTATGCAGTTTGGACCTCCTTCTATTAGTACTCACATGTGTGCATTTCTTCTTTTATAAGAGAACAATGGAGAAGATGGTTTAATATAAGGAGATTAAAGCAACTTAAAAAGGGGTGAACGAAAGTATGAACGGTGGCATGAGCGGTGGAATGGGAGGTGGATTTTTCGGTTTCGGTTTTATCGGTATCATCATTATGTTGGCGATTATTGCAATCATTGTATGGATGATGAAGCCGAGTTCAAATGGTAAACCAAAGAATCCTTCCAGTAATAAGTCATTCGATACATTGAAGGAAAGATTAGCAAGAGGTGAAATTTCTGAAGAAGAATATGACCGGCTGAAACGTAAACTGGATGAATAAAAGACGAAAGGAGAATCATGATGGCTGAAGATAAGAAAGACCAGAATACCAATCGTAATCATGAAGGCCATAATAAGGGTCATCATGAAGATTATAATCAAATCGACCACAGCCAAGAGCATGAACATCATGAAGACCATGATCAAAATAACCATGGCAACCATGAACATCACGGTCATGAGCATGGTAATCATGGTGGCCATGAACATCATGGCCATGAAGGACACGACCATGGGGATATGGTAGCTGATTTCAAAAAACGCTTTTACATTTCATTATTACTGACGATCCCCATTTTGATACTATCTCCTATGATACAAGGTTTTTTAGGAGTGGATTGGAGATTTCCGTTTGATCAATGGATCTTATTCGGTCTTTCCACCATTGTTTTTTTCTATGGTGGTTGGCCATTCCTAACTGGCGGTATCAGTGAACTAAAACAAAAGAACCCGGGCATGATGACGTTAATTGGATTAGCGATCTTTGTAGCTTATGGTTACAGCTCGCTTGTCGTCTTTGGATGGAGCGGAAAGAATTTCTTCTGGGAATTGGCTACCCTGATCGACATCATGCTCCTGGGCCACTGGATTGAAATGCGTTCAATCATGGGAGCTTCCAACGCGCTGGAAGAACTGGTCAAATTGATGCCCAATGAAGCTCACCGGGTCAAGAAGGATGGTGAAACCGAAGATGTACCAGTAACAGAGTTGAATACTGGTGACCGTGTTCTTGTCAAACCAGGGGAAAAAATTCCCGTAGATGGTATCATTACCGAAGGAAAGTCAGCCATCGATGAATCGATGCTCACTGGGGAATCTATGCCGGTCGAAAAAAAGGTCGATGAAGAAGTCATCGGTGGTGCGGTTAACCAGGAAGGCTCTCTCACTATTGAAGTAAAGAAAACGGGTGACGATACCTATCTTTCCCAGGTCATCACCTTGGTAAAAGAGGCTCAGGAGTCCAAGTCCAAAGCCCAGGACCTGGCGAACCGGGCGGCAAAATGGTTGTTCTATATCGCATTGACCGCAGGATTTGGCACCTTGTTCATCTGGCTTTCACTAGGTTACGCATTCGATGTGGCATTAGAGCGGATGGTAACCGTCATGGTAATCACTTGTCCGCACGCCCTGGGACTGGCTGCGCCATTAGTAGTAGCTGTTTCGACTTCCATTTCCGCTAAGAAAGGACTGCTGATCAGAAACCGAACCAATTTTGAGGGTGCACGTAACTTGAATGCGGTAGTATTTGATAAAACTGGCACCCTCACCAAAGGGGAATTCGGTGTAACTGACATCATTCCGGAAGGTTCTCATAATGAAGAGGAAGTTTTACTCTGGGCTGCGAGCGCCGAACAAAACTCGGAACACCCACTTGCAGAAGGTGTTCTTCATAAAGCTGAGGAAAAGGAATTGAAGCTGAAAGAAGTATCCGATTTTGAGTCGATGACAGGAAAAGGATTGAAAGGAACGGTGGAAGGAAAAGAAGTGCTGGTCGTGAGTCCTGGCTATGTAAATGAGCGTTCCTTTGAATATGACAAAGAAGAGTTCGCTGCTCTTTCCGAAAAAGGGAAAACAGTCGTCTTTGTGCTCGTGAATGATGAACTGGTTGGTATGATTGCACTAGCGGATATGGTCCGTGAGTCTGCGAAAGATGCGGTTTCCAAACTGAAGGAAATGGATATCCACCCGATTATGCTGACGGGGGATAATCAAAAGGTCGCTGATTGGGTAGCAGAGCAAATAGGAATCGAAGAGGTCTATGCAGAAGTTCTGCCTCATAATAAGTCGGATCAAATAAAAAAAATCCAGCAGAAAGGCTGGAAAGTGGCTATGACAGGGGATGGTGTCAATGACGCGCCGGCCCTTGCGACCGCCGACTTAGGGATCGCCATCGGAAGTGGAACCGATGTAGCGATGGAAACGGCGGATGTCGTATTAGTGAAAAGCAATCCTCAGGATGTTGTCAGTGTCATGGATTTATCCAAGAAAACGTACCGTAAAATGATTCAAAACCTATGGTGGGCAGCAGGCTATAACATAGTCGCCATCCCGCTTGCCGCTGGTGCACTAGCATTTATGGGCTTATTGTTAAGTCCGGCTGTCGGTGCTATATTAATGAGTCTTAGTACCGTCATTGTCGCTATTAATGCTAAACTTCTAAAAGCTTGATTAGAATAGAGGGGAAGAACCCTCTATTCTTTTTTTATACTTTAAGAAAGTTTAACTTTGTTAAATGATTAAGTATAAAAAAACTAAGGCTTTCGCCATAAGCTCTTGGCGACAAGCCAAGTATTTCTAATGGAGTTAATAGTGATATAAGCAGACCTGATATTTTCTATCAAAAAAGGAACACCCCAAATATGTATTGGAGTGTTCCTTTTTATAGGAATCATGTACTTAACTTAGCAAAGCCCGAGTTTTTTCGTGAAGAACAATATTAAGATACTAATTTTTCACATTCATCGGCACATTTGCGGCAAGCTTCTGCGCATTTCTGGCAATGGTCATGATTATGCTTCCCGCATTCTTCTCCACAATCACGGCATGCTTTTGCGCATAATTGGGCAAGTTCATTTATAAACGGAGTATCACGAGTCAGGGATTGCTCAAAAAAGGCACAAATGTCAGCACACTCTCGATCCAATCGGATACACTCGGACATCTCCTTCACGTTATCTTCCTGCAGACACGAAATAAAACAATGATTACATGCCTCCATACATTCATGTAAGGCCTCAATTACACTGGCATACTTTTCATGACTCATTAATAATACCTCCTTTTATTATCTTACATAGACTACATAACCTTTAAGGTGATGAATGAAACTAGTTCAGTGATATAGAATGAACCTATTTTTTAAGGCATGATACTGATTCCATTCGGAATAGAGCCAACTTCAATAGTTTTAATGACTTTATTTTTTTCGTTTTGGATAACAGAAACCGTATCCTCGAACATGTTTGTCACATAGATATATCGGTCATCCGGGCTTATCACGACACCATGCGTTCCTTTTCCTGTCTGTATGGTTGCTATTGCTTCTCCTGTGGAGAGGTCGATTTTTGTCACTGAATCAGCTGGAGCATCTTCCGAACCCTGATTCGCGATAAAAGCGTATTGATCATTGGATTGGATGTACACCTGGGCCGGCCCCTCACCGACTTCCGTCTTAATGATTTCATCAGTTTCCAGGTCCACAATAGCAACTTTATTTTCTGTATGAAGGGTGGTGACAAGTGTCTTACCATCGGAAGTTATAGCTGTCGTAACCGGGGCACCCCCTACTTGGATCCGCTTTTCCTCCTTCATGGTTTTCAAATCTATGATACTGATATTGTTCTCTCCCATGTTAGCTACATACGCAATAGAACCTTCGCTTGCAATACGGAATCCGTGCGGTCCTTTCCCCGTGTCAACCGTGTCGACTACTTGATAATTAGATGTGTCAATTATAGATACTGTATTGCTTTCATTATTGGTTACCAAAGCATATCGTTGATCCCCTGTGAAATCAATATGAGCCGGGTGGCTGCCAACCTCTACTTTTTCAATCCAACGATCCTCCTCCAAATCATAAAACATAGCCACCCCGTTCATCCCATCATTCTCGTGAGTATCAGCCTCCGTATCCGAATGTTTATCTTCTCCCTCAGTTGTATTGTCATGGCCCTCCCCGCCAGGAATAACCGTCATACCAAGGGTTTTGCCATCCGGAGAAACTTGCACATTGTGGACCGTTCCGTCTACGGATAGCGAATCCACTACCGTATTGTCAGTAGCATCAATTTTTGTGACACTCCCTCCCTCGTCAGCTGTAAAGTAAAAACGTCTCTTTCCCTTTCCTGCTTCCTCCTGGTTTTCACTTGCTTTCACTGTATTCTGTTCGCTTGCTTCATCACTCGGTGTGGAAGTACCACAGCCTCCTAAAATAATGATGAATAGAACCAAACCCGAAAGTATTCCAAGCATGTTTTTTTTCATGACTGATTCCTCCTTGCTAATTTGAATTCATCATAAAAGAACACACGCTCATTTGGGTGTGAGAAATCGCACTACTGCAAAATTTCAATAGTAAATACGTACAATTTCGTGAACCTGCACACTATGTGCATAAATTCTATTTATAATAATTTCTTCTGTTTAATTATCCATCGCCTCTGTGTTTATCCCCCACTGGGGTATGTCTATCTATTTATACTTATTTACTACAAGTAGACATATAGTGTTGTAACAGGACAAGGCGAAAGGGGTATGAAGATGGGGATTTCGTTGTACATGTTGTTATTTGCGTTGCTGTCACTATGCTTGTTAACGATTAAGAAGATTCATCATAATAAAGAGGATATTTCCCGAATGACCGGAATGATGACAGCCATGACACTAGGGATGGGAGTAGGGCTGATTGCTGGTGTGGTTTTCGGCATACTTCTGGTCGGTAACCTGTTCTCATCCACAATATGGGGAATGGGTGCAGGGATCATAATCGGCTTATTTGCTGGTTTGCCATTAAGTGTAGTAGCCATATTAGACGGGATGCTGTCGGGGCTAATGGGAGGGATGATGGGAGCCATGCTTGGAGAAATGATACCAAGTGATTATCGGGAGGCCATGGTGAAAATCCTTTTTCTTTTCTTTGTGGCAGTCTTCTCCTTGCTTCTCCAGCTTATTCATTTGGAACGGCGTCAGGAAAATGAACCCCTTCCCAACTATCCGCTGCTAGCCATGGGTCTGTTTGTGTTGTTTTCTGTCATTTTCCACCAGTTCGGGCCAATGTTTCCTGACCCTCTTCTGTTAGATCAGGAACATTCCCTTCCTGCTAAAGAGGAAAACAAGGTAACCATCCAAACAAAAGATTTCAGTTTTGGCCCTTCTAACGTCACCCTTCGTTCGGGAGAGAAAGTGATCCTGACGTTAGAAAACCAAGGTGAAGTTGATCATGACCTGGAAATTATAGGCCTTACTACAACCGAGTCCCATGCTAATGACCCGGCGCATGACCACGGAACCGAAAATCTCCATTTGCATGCCTCACCGGGGGAACAAGCAACAATTGCATTCATACCTGCTGAAAGCGGCATATATCAGTTTGTATGTACATTGCCTGGACACGAAGAGGCGGGAATGGTTGGTACTTTCACCATTTCATAAACAATAAAGGAAACAAATTTTACGAAGCTCGAATGCCATTCAACTTAATACCAATCTCTCAAAGCACTCGCTCACTTTTCATTTAATTTATCAAAAATAAGCTGAAGGCATAAAAGCCTTCAGCTTATTCAGTAGTAAGCTCATATGGATAAGATCCCGTAACATAAATCAATGATGTTTTTCTTCGTCATTAACATTTTGAAGGAAAACATGCTCGCCAATAAAAATGACAATGATAAACAAAAGGGAAACTGCTACTATCAACCAGTCATGAACAATCTTTACCCAGATGAACGCCACCAAAACAATGGCATCGAGAATAATAGCTGTCAACACAATACCATTGTTCGCTTGAACTTTGTTACGTAAATGTTTGAACACTCCCCAATGGACGATCATATCCATCACAAGATATAAAATCGCCCCGACAGAAGCAATTCTGCTCAAATCGAAAACAACAGCCAGTACCATCGCTAGTACGACGGTGTAAACCAATGTATGCCTTTGGATACGCCCCGGCATTCCAAAATGGCTATGCGGGATAAGCTTCATATCTGTCAACATGGCAAGCATTCGAGAAACAGCGAAAACACTTGCGATAATGCCAGAAATCGTTGCTATGATGGCAATACCTACGGTAAACCACAGGCCATAACTGCCGAACGCCGGTCTAGCTGCTTCAGCCAAAGAATAATCCTTCGCTTCAATGATGTCGTATAATGGGAGGTTGCTGGAAACGGCCCAGGCTACCAATAAATAAACAATCAAGCTGATGGATATGGAAGCAACTATAGCTCTGCCTACATTTTTCTTAGGCTTGACAATCTCAGAACCACTATTGGTAATCGTCGTGAACCCTTTAAAAGATAAAATCGTTAAAGCGACCGCAGCTACCATGCTGGGGATGGTAGAATCCGCCGTCCCGCTCCCCCCTTCAGCAGGTGTAATGGAAAACCCGGCAACCCATAGTCCTCCCAGAGCAAAAATGACTAACCCTAGTATCTTGAGAAGGGACACAATAGAAGTGAACGTTTGAATAAAACTGTTGCCTGATATGTTTACGAGGAAAGCGAAAACTAATAAACCGACACCTAACACAGGTACAAGGTAACTGGAATCATCAATGTTAAAAATCTGAAGGGTATAGGTCCCGAAAGTACGAGCTACCAGGCTCTGATTTATTACCATCGATACGGCCATCAGCATCGCTGCTGAGGCTGTTATGGTTCCTTTGCCATAAGCTTTTACAAGGAACATTCCTATTCCGCCTGCAGAAGGGTATTCGTTACTCATCTTTACATAGGAATAAGCACTAAACCCTGTAACAATCCCGCCAATAATAAACATAACAGGAAACCATGTTCCTGCCAGCTCAGCAACTTGTCCCAACAATGCAAATATCCCTGCACTGATCATAACACCTGTCCCCAGGCCTATTGCACCTATAAGGGAGAGGCTGTTCTTTTTGTATTGCCCCATTGTTCTCACCCCAAAAGTTATATTTCTTATCCTTTTCCCCTTTAATTGTGCAGTTTTTATGCAATTGAAAAGAATTACTATTAAAACACACAAATAGGCGAAGTTTTCTATATGTACCTACATCATAAGAGAGAATGCTGCAAGTAAGAAATATTCAACGTCTTTTGTTCAATCCTAGTCTAAACTAAAACGATCAGCCTTATTCTACGAGTGTTTTTGGGATAGTTGGAATCATTAAAGAACTTTTCGCTTACAACGATACGGGGAGTGAAAAATGACCTTATTCTGCTACACTTTCATAATTTCTTTACATCATCTGCACAATACCTGCAATATTTTGGGGTATACATAACAGGGTATAAAAAATTATGAGGTGAAGCAAAAATGAACAGAAAAATTATCGGATCAATCATGATCATCATTCTTTTAGGAATCGGGGTAGTTATGTTTTTTAACTCTCCTCTTTATAACAACAGTACCACCCAATCCTTACCAGGCGGGGTGACCGAAGGGAAAGGAACGAGCATTATGGAAGTGGGGAATCAGGAAGCGGGAGACCGACCGGTCAAAACATTCGACCTCACAGCCCAGGAGACAGAATGGGAAATTGGCAATGGAGAGACTGTGAATGCATGGACCTATAACGGGACAGTACCTGGGGAACCGTTGCGCGTAACTGAAGGGGATTACGTGCGAATTAATTTAAAAAATGAGTTGGAAGTCCCCGTTACCATTCACTGGCATGGTGTATTGCTACCTAATAAAATGGATGGGGTGCCAGGGCTGACGCAGAATTCGGTCCAGCCAGGTGAGTCATTCACCTACGAGTATATCGCTGATGATGCAGGTACGTACTGGTATCATTCCCACCAGCACAGCTCCAAACAGGTAGATAAAGGTTTGTACGGATCTCTGATTATTGAAGAAAAAGAAAAAGAGTATGAACAGGATGAATTCTTCATCCTCGACGAATGGGCTGTCAATCAAGAGAAAAGAGACCTATCCAATATGGGGGGGATGATGATGGGAGGCATGTCTGGTGACGGTGAAGCAGATACGAAGCAAATGTACGATACCTTCACCGTAAATGGAAAGACTGGCGAAGCTATTGAACCGCTTGTGATGGAAGAAGGGGAAACAGCTCGACTACGTTTCGTGAACGCGGGTTTCCAGCAACACCAATTGGTTTTCCCGAAAGGTTCCATGAAAGTGATCGCCAATGATGCCGAAAAAGTCAATGGCGAACAAGGTTCCACGAATGTAATGGAAATTGCACCAGGAGAACGGATTGACGTAGAATTTACCAAACAGACAAGTGATGCAGCAGTCATCGCACAAAAAACAGATGTAGAAAATGCAGAAGATATGAGAATTCCAGTAGTTACAAAAGAAAATGCAGATAATACGACGTCTGATATGGATGTCGCGGCAAGCACGGATATAGCGAACGGGGTTTCTTATGGCAGTGAAAAATTACTTTTTGAAGAAACGCCGGATCCTGATGTTACCTACAATATGGATTTGAGCATGGGAATGAATATGGGACAGGGAATGGCCTTTCAAATCAATAATGAGATTTTTCCCGACACCCCTCCCATTCAAGTAAAAGAAGGGGATATCGTAAAGGTGAACATTACGAATTCCGGGCGCATGAATCACCCGATGCACCTGCATGGCCACCGATTCCAGGTTGCTTCTAAAAATGGCAGTGCTTATGAGAACCCGATCGTCAAAGACTTGATTCATGTGAAGCCTGGAGAAGAATATACGGTTTATTTTGAAGCAAACAACAAGGGAGAATGGCTGTTCCACTGTCATGATAATAACCATGCAGATCGCGGCATGGTAACGATCGTCGATTATCAGGGTGTATATTCCCCGTTTGAAATCGGCGGAAAATATGACAACCAGCCTTGATCGTTAACAAAAAGCTGAGCCGTTCACAGTGGGTGTGAACGGCTCAGCTTTTATTGATCAACCATTACCTATAGTATAAGTTTTTGAAAACAACTAGTTTACTTTGACTTTTGATTTTTGGTGAAACAGCGCACGGTTTCCACTCATGTACTTCATCCATTCACTTTTTTTTAGGCGAAAGAATCAATCTTCTCATAATCGAAGACATCAGGAATTCCTCATTTTCCACTCTCATCCCTGCCTGCCTAATATTATCCATCGTCTTGCGGTTGATATTTGCCCCGACAATATGCAAACCGATTGGATTCAAAAAATCCATTACTTTCCCTGTAAGTTCATGATCACTCCGCATATGCTCCAACATAATGATTCTCCCTGACGGTTTTGTGACCCGGCGGATTTCTTTGAAGCCCTGTACTGGGTCAGGTACAGAACAAAAAACACAGGTAGAAACAACCGTGTCAAACGTATTATCAGGAAAGTCCATCTGTTGGGCATCCATTTCCATCAGCTCCACATGCTGAGGCAGCTTGTCAGCTTTTTCTCTCGCTTTTTGAAGCATTCCGGGGCTGAAATCAATTCCTGTCACCTCCACATCAAGAGGGTAGTGCTTAAGGTTTGAGCCTGTTCCGACACCTACTTCCAATACGTTTCCATTCACATGTTTCATCAGGTCTTCCCGCCATTTTTCACGGATCATCCGATCCATCAAGTCGAATACACCGGAAATCCTGTTATACCTTTGCTTGATGGTTTCGGTCTGGTTATTTTTCTCCATAGAGGTCTCCCCTTATTTTATTAGCTGATGAGAGAAAAACCAAAATTACTCAGCGACTGCTGTTCCTTGCTTAATAATTTGCTGCCAGTTTTCCCCGTTATCTTTCGTGATATAAGCAGCTTCCTTCTCCCCATCGCTGGCTAGTAGCGTAATTTCTGCTTCATTCGCAGGATTCTTCGCTAGATACAAGATGGCTTGATTCGTTAATTCAGGAAGCTCCACCGTTTCAGAGGAGCGGTTTTCTAGATTCATGATTGCTAAATTGGATTCCCCATCATACGTAGCGTAATACAACCTGTCCCCTTCGAAATATACAGCAGTACCTTGAACGTTCTCTTTGACAGGTTCAAAGGTCTTTCCCGCATCTTCACTTAGATAGACCCCGGTTTCGTTTGATACTGCAACTATATTTTCATCGGTCGGATGAACGGCAATGGCAAATGGGGAATTGTTCAATCCCTCTGCTTCCACCGCATCCCATGATGTTCCATCATCGAAACTTCGGTAAAACCCGGCATCTAGCTCCGAGTTCGGCTGCATATTCAATAGATAAATGGCGTGGTTTTCATAACCAACCCCTATCGTATGAAAATCGCTTTCCCCTTCAAATCCCAAATTTTCCAGACTCCTCCCACCATCCGTACTTTTCTTAAGCCCTAACGGATTCGGCAAATCGGAATCTTTTCCGGGATGGCCTGATGTATAGAAACCCTCATCTACAGCTGTAAAACCCATGTAGTCGTTGTTTTGGCCTGTTGTCTCCATCCACTTGCCATCTTTATAAAATTTAAGCCCGGTATGGGAAGCGAATGCGATTCCGTTTTCCTGTTGCAAGTATCCCACACCATGGATATGGTCGGTAGACCCTTCAAACGGCTGAAGGAAATCTGAAGTATTAGAAGGCGAATCACTTGACTCGTTTGATTTGGTTGTTTCCGATTGACCGCTATCCTCTGTCTTTGTCTCCTCTTCATTTTGGCTACACCCAGCGATAATGACGCCCACACTGAGCAAAGTGATAAGTAATAACTTGTTCATCTAAAGCAACTCCTCTATAAAATGTCTGTTCACCATTATATCCTATTTTTATGGAGATTTTGTGAAGGTTACACAATCTATTCATAAATGCATAAAGGTTCCTACTTATATTCCATCTACGAGAAAATACACCTTCCCCACCGATTCTCCCCTGGTGGGAAGGTGAAACGGAAAAACTGCACGTTTTCTGCAAAAATAACTATTACTCTAGTAGTGTCATGAAAAGGAGGCAAAGACTATGTACGAAATGTTGAATTGGCTCAGCAGAGTAGTGATGGAGCCGGTGATACAACTCTCCTACAGCGTACAGGAATGGCCGTTGTTTTATGCCATGGTTCTCGGTCTTGTAGGAGCTGCTGCTCCCTGTCAGTTGACAGGGAACATAGGAGCGATGACACTTTATGGTGCCCGGTCGTTCCGTGAAAAAATTCCTTGGCTGCATATCTGGATGTTCATTATAGGCAAGCTGGTCGTATTTTCATTATTAGGGTTGATATTCTGGCTGTTAGGTAAAGATGTCTTCCAGCAGCTCCAATCGATGTTCCCATGGTTGAGAAAAGCCATCGGCCCATTGCTGGTCATAATTGGGGCATACTTGGTGGGAGTGATAAAGTTTAACAAGACCGTGACTTTATTTAAAGTACCGGAGCGGTTATCCTCCCAGCAATCCCCATGGGGCAGTTTCTTTCTTGGATCTAGTTTTACACTGGCATTTTGCCCCACCATGTTCGTTTTGTTTTTCCTTACGTTGATGCCAATTGTCGTAGCAACCCCTTATGGTGCAGTCATGCCGATGGTATTCGGGATTGGGACGTCGATTCCTTTGTTGTTATTCATCGGACTGATTGCTTATTTCGGGCTGAGTGGCAACCTCATGAAGAAAGGACGCCGCGCCGGGACCATCGTCCAGCGTACTGCAGGTATGCTTTTGATTATTATCGGAGTGCTGGACACGTTGACATATTGGTAGATATAGAAAGAAATCGAGGTTTGATATCATGTTCAATAAACTATCATGGAAAGTAGCGTCCTTATTTTTTCTTTTCATTGCGATTGTGGAGATTTTACTCTTTTCCGTCCTGTATACCAACCTGGTGACCAGTCAGGTCGATGAAGTTTTAGAAGGGTTACTCGCACGTGGAAGCAGTCACCGGGACGTGCTTGAAAAAAACTTTGATGATATCACGTTGCAGCATGTAGCTCTCATGGAAACAGAAGCAGTCACCGATGTGGTTATCACCGGAAGCGATGGAGAAGTGCTATCAAAATCGACTACTGTTAGTGAAGAAATTGTTCGGCTGATTGAAAATAACAGAACTGCTGATATCGCCCATGAAGGCAGGATTATCGAGGACCGGTGGAGAATTGCCCCCTATATTGCGACACGATCACCGATTGTCATTGACGGGCAACGAATGGGAAATGTCTATATGTTCTCCCCATCTGATGTCGTCCAGCGTGTCGTGACAGAATTGACCCGGCAGTTTGTCATTATAGGGCTGTTCACCATTTTATTAACCATCATCACGATATTTATATTGTCGCGCTTCTTAACTTTCCCGCTGCTCCATATGAAACAAGTGACCGAACGCATGAGCGCTGGAGAAACGAACATTTCGCTTGAAACTATCAACCGGAAAGATGAGTTAGGTAATCTGGCTATATCCATTCAGACACTTGCGCGTGACCTGGACCATTTGAAGCGCGAACGGAACGATTTCCTCGCCAATATTGCCCACGAATTACGGACCCCGCTCACCTATATCAAAGGGTATGCGGACATAGCCGGTCGCACGAATTTATCGCAGGAAGAACGGTACCATTATTTAACGATTTTAAAAGAGGAAACGGAACAATTGACGTTGCTGGTAAAGAATTTATTTGCATTAGCCAGGATGGATCAGAATCAATTTGCTATTATGCCAGAGCAAGTAAAATTATGTGGTTATTTGGAGAAGGTGGTCAGCCGGTTGAGCCCTGTTTTCGAAGAGAAACAAATCCAACTGCATTTGGATTGTCCGGTGGATGTAACAGCCCATGTGGATCCGGAGCGTTTTCAGCAAATTATTCTCAATTTGCTTGATAACGCATTGAAACACTCACCACCGGAGACGAAGATACAAGTAGTTGCCAGATCGCAGCATCCCGGTGCAGAAGTGAAGATTATCGATGAAGGAAGCGGGATCCCGGAAGAAGAACTCCCGTATATTTTTGATCGTCTCTACAGGGTAGATAAATCTCGTTCGAGATCAAGTGGAGGGTCCGGGTTAGGACTGGCAATTGTTAAGGAAATCGTTCGCCTGCATGAAGGTCATATACACGTGGAAAGCAGCCTCGATGAAGGGACGACTTTTACCATTGCTTTTCCAGGAGGAGATACAGATGATCAAAACGTTAATAGTCGATGACGAGCAACGGATGCTTGACTTGATAGCTTTATATCTAAAGCCGGAAGGCTTTCACTGTGAGCAAGCGACATCCGGAAAGGAAGCGATCAAACAGGTAAGACACACCACTTACGACGTCATCCTGTTAGATATCATGATGCCGGAGATGAGTGGCTGGGAGGTTTGTAAGTCTATACGGGAAACCTCCGAGGTACCTGTCATCATGATTACCGCACGGGAACAAAAAGAGGATATCGTCAAAGGGCTGAAGCTTGGAGCAGATGATTATGTTACAAAACCTTTTGATGGGGATGAACTGATAGCACGAATAAAGGCGGTGTTAAGAAGAACAGGTAAGAGGGATCGTATTGAAATCGATGGACTTGCCTGGGATGGGGTCAACCATGAACTTACCTACCATGAGGAACCCATCAAACTGACCCCGAAAGAATTCGCCATCATCGGCTATGTGATGAAGCGCCCTAATCGTGTCTATAACCGCGATCAATTGATCGAGTTGATTTGGGGACTTGATTCGGAGACAGAAGGACGTACCATTGATTCCCATGTGCGGAATATGCGGGAAAAAGTCAGGGGGTCCGGATTCCCGATCGATGATTACTTTCAAACGGTGTGGGGCATCGGTTACAAGTGGGTGCAGCCTCGATCATAAAATAGAAATCTTGATAGTAATCTGGTTCATTTAATAAATATAGTTTAATTAGTTGAAACGCTTGGATGAAAATAACATTTAAGCGTTTTTTGCATACGTAAGCTGTTAGCTATTGGATGATATCATTCATTTTTGGTACTCCCTGTGCCATTCTCAACCGACGAATTCTATTCCGTAGCTGTCCTATAAAAGGATTCGATTACAAAACTCCTCTTTGATATATTGCCCAATTTGTCATGATGTCACAAAATCATCACATATATTCTGGAATTAATGCACAATTTCTCAATAAATACCTGCTAATTTTAAATAACTAAAACTTATTAAAGGGAGAGTACTATGAAAAGAAAATGGATCATAACTTTAGTTGCCTTAGCCGCGATAGGTTCTACATTTATATACCAGCAATTGACACTGGCTTCGACATCAGATACCGGTGTAACTGCACCAGCATCCAAATCAGCTCCAATCGAATCGCCAGGAGTAGAAACTTTGCACGGCGAAGAGGAAGATGGAGTCAAACGTTTTGAATTGACAGCTGAGCCGGTGACACAGACATTCACCAGTGACTATCAGGGAAAGGCATGGGGATACAATGGCAGTACGCCGGGTCCGACACTGGTCGCGGATGAGGGCGATAAGGTTGAACTTACGGTGACGAACAACCTCCCAGAAGCAACATCTGTCCATTGGCATGGCTTGAAGGTTCCGAATGACATGGATGGTGTAACCTCTATCCAGGATACACCGACTATCGAACCTGGCGAATCCTTTACTTATACCTTCACACTCGAACAGTCTGGCACCTATATGTATCACTCGCACACCAATGTTTCCAAACAGGAATTAATGGGACTAGGAGGAGCTTTCGTCATCCAGCCGAAAAAACAGAATCAACAAGTGGACAGGGACATCGTCATGATGCTTCAGGAATGGACACTTGAAGGTGCTGGAGGCCATGGCGATATGGAAATGGCTATGCCATCTTCCGATAAAGAAGCAAATGATGAAGAACATTCAGAAAAGGAAGGAATGACGGCAAAAGCAAGCGATGATTCAGACGCCTACGAAATTAACCCGATGGGAATGGAACCGAATACATTCACAATCAACGGAAAATCTTATCCAGATACAGAACCGATTCAGGTAAAAAGAGGGGAAACTGTACGATTGAGATTTACTAACCTCAGCGGAAATTCTCATCCGATGCACATGCATGGGGATGACTTTAAAGTGGTGGCTGCTGATGGCAACCGTATTGATGCATCCGCACAGCTTACCAAGAACACCATCAATGTGGCTGCAGGGGAAACCTGGGATGTTGAATTCACTGCAGAAAACGTAGGTAAATGGCCAATCCATTGTCATAAACCCCATCACACCATGAATGCAAATGGTGACACGGGCGGCATGTTTACGGTAATAGAAGTTGTAGAATAATCCCTTAAGCTTAAATAAGCTGTTGAGGCTTTCTCAACAGCTTATTTTATTTAAAAGGAAGATAAAGCACCTCTATTCGTGACGGAAGTATATCCCTAAAACCCCAAAAACCAAAATAACCTCCGAGGAAGTAATGAATGATAGATGCTCTACAAAAACATAGAAAGGTGATAATATGGCTAATTTCTTATTCGGTGCAACTATTGTATTTATCGCTGCCAATCGTGTCTACTTCTTTACGAACAAAACCTACCGGAAAAGCAAGTTCAGTACAGCTTTATTTTTAAAGTTATTCTTTGTACTAACGGGGGTCCTGGTAGGGTTTGCCTTCCTCTATTACGTACTTTCTTTAAATGAAGTAGTTCTGGTGGAAAATATCAAGTCGAGAAAGCCGGTTGACCCTACCTTTCCAAACCTTTTATACTTTAGCGGGGTTACCCTGCTAACAATCGGATACGGAGATATAGTACCCATTGGAGTAGCTCGTTTCTTTGCTGTGCTTGAATCAAGTATTGGAGTTCTTTTGCCTACAGCCTATTTTATGAAAGCACTCGTTTCTTCAAACTGCTCAAACGACGATCAGTAAAGAGCCAACTCAATCGATGCTTGGTACTCTTTTTCTTCAGCAATCTTGTAGAGGTATACGAAGAGAATGCACATCAGGACGCTGGACTTACGATACTTGTGTATTATCTTAATGCAAGCTTCCCTGATCCATTCCTTTATAACCTGCAACTAACAGGCAAGAATACTTAAAGATTACATGGCTAAATGTATGATGGTAGGCTCCAAATGCACATATTTAATCAAAGGTTGTCATAAAACCGTCAAATGTGACGTAAAGATATGCACGGTTTCTTCACAAAATCTTGCTAATATAAATCATGGGAAACACCCTACTCTACAATGGAAGGGATAGACGTCATGGAATCTTCAATACAACCACTTAGTCGTATAGCGATTGAATTCGGCCCTATTACCATTTATTGGTATGGTATCATCATTGCTCTTGGTGCACTATTGGGGTATCTCATCACCATTAAGGAATGTGAACGCGTAGGGATCAATAAAGATCATTTCACAGACCTGCTGGTATACGCTATACCGGTTTCTATATTATCTGCACGAATATATTACGTCGCTTTTGAATGGGAACGATATAAAGACCAGCCTGGAAATATCATTGCGATATGGGAAGGCGGAATCGCCATCCATGGCGCATTACTCGGCGCCATTTTGACGGCCTACTTTTATACGAAGAAGAAAAAGATCCCTTTCTGGAAAATGGCCGATGTTGCAGCGCCTGGACTGCTTGTTGGACAGGCGATTGGCAGATGGGGAAACTTTATGAATCAGGAGGCACATGGCGGTCCTGTGACTAGAAGCTTCCTTGAGAATCTCTGGCTTCCGGATTGGATCATCAACCAGATGTACATTAGTGGTACCTATTACCATCCGACATTCCTATATGAATCTTTATGGAATATAATCGGGTTAATCGTGTTGCTGGTACTAAGGCGAAAGGTCAAGATGAAGCGCGGAGAATTGTTTCTTAGTTATGTGATATGGTATTCGTTCGGGAGATTTTTCATTGAAGGGATGCGGACGGATAGCCTGATGCTGGCCCCATCGCTTCGTGTTGCCCAGTTATTATCCGTTTTCCTCATTGTGATGAGCTTGATTGTATGGTGGTACCGCAGAAAACGTTACAAATCTTTGCCGCCATACGGAGAGTAATAGCTTCAGCAAGCATGAGCCTTTTATAAAGATATTTGCATGAAAAAAGCTGGCCCGGAATCCTAGCCAGCTTTTGTAGTAGCGTTAGTTACTCTTATTCATTTCTTTAAATTCGCGCTAGGTGCTGCTCCATTTGTGCCGTGCATGGATTGGTACATGTTTTTGATTTCTTCCTTAGTCCATTCCGGATGCATGTTTTCCATCAACTTCTTCGCCTGCCCAAAATTAATGACACCATTTGAATTAAGCACCTCTTGATGCATCTCATCCATTTCCATCATTTGTTCACTTCCTTCTGCAGGCATTTCCATCTCGTCGCTTGCAGCCTGTACACCAGAAACACCGCCGGCTACTATAAACCCCATAGACAATGCTCCAATAATGAATGATTTCATATCTATCAGCTCCTTTTCATGATGATTTCATCATAAAGTTAAACTATCAAGAATTCATCGAGAAAGTATGAAGGTTTAATGACAAGTCACATTTCTTCTTTGATCCCCCGCTTCACCAACCACCAATTGGCCGGGTAACTTGTGAAGAAGCCCAGGATCAAGGCTATTTGCATCATAAACCAATAAGTCGGTTCATGCGGTTTAGGTGGATTGGGGGCAAATATGACAAAGTGGACAAGTGCCATCCATCCGAACATCCCTACCTCGAAGGCGATCAAAGCGAGTGAGTCTGCCTTAATGGCATCCTTGAAGTTTTGAAAAACCCCTTTATCTTTATTCATAGGATAAATCGCATAAAATTGAAAGAAAATCCCAAATAAGTATGCCAGGATAAATTCCATCGTAAAGTCTGCAAATATCGCGGCACCTGCAACCGTCATTCCAGTAATCACCACGATGGGAATACCTACAATATCCCCAATGGCACATCCGGACGAACAATGGCTGGTCGAAACGAATACTTTTGCAGGCCACTTCCTGTTGTCCTCTTTCTCGATTCCTTTCGCCTTTAAACGGCCCCATCTATAATACGCCCATAAGTTAAACGGCCCAAAAAATAAGCCATTGATGGGCCAAACCAGATTCATCACCATCATTTGCTGTGGGTGCCTAATCACGTCGATGAGTATGATAAGAAAACTTAGTAACCCCAGTCCTAACGCTATCCATGAGATAGTCGTTAACATAAATCCACCTCCAATAGTAATGCTACAACACCATACCCCGATGACGTATATAGATAAACTTTGTGCTATAGACAATAAACAATTTCCAGATCTGATTCGATAGAGGTGGGGCATAACATGCACTCATTTGGGTAACATACGGTGGACTATCCAAAAGGAGGAGTTTTGATGGGAGTTTTATCTAATTCACCAAAAAATATGGATCAATGTATTGAGGAGTGTCTTCGGTGTTTACGAGCATGTGAGGAATGTCTTACTGCTTGCTTACAAGAGCAGGATGTACAAGCAAGGGCAAAGTGTATACAAACATTAAATGACTGCGCAGAAATATGTGTGCAAGCGGCGCAATATATGTCACGCAACAGTCAATTTGCTGTACAACTATGCGGCCTATGTGCAAGTATTTGTGATCAATGCGCCATGGAATGTGAGAAATTCCAGGATAATCATTGTCAGGAGTGTGCGAAGATTTGCCGCCAATGCGCAGACGAATGCCGAAAAATGGCTGGGTAAATAAAAAGTGAAAATGAGAAAAAGTAGTTAAAATGCATAAAATCTAAACATTTGATTGTTATTCTATACATGTTCACCTAGTGAACAGTCGCTAACCATGCAGGAAAGTGCAATACCCCCCTTTATGCTTGAGGACTCAACGAGTCCTCACAGGTGCAGCGGAAAACATTATGTTTTCCGCTGCACTTTTTTATACGAGTTGCAAGTGAAATTTATTTATTCCTAAAAAAGCCCAAAGGAAAGATTTCCTTTGAGCTAATTATTTCTCCATCATTTAAAAACCTGTCCATCCGCCAAAAAACTGATTCGTAATAAAAGAAGTAAGACGGGTCATCCAGCCGAATAACAGGAAAATCCCCATAAATATCATCGCATATCCGCCTATTTTAACAATTTTCCGATTATGCCGCTTGATCCACTTCATCCGGCCGATGAAAAAGGCCATCGTAAAGAATGGAATAGAAAACCCCAATACATAAGCGATCATATAAACTACCGCCTGATCAGGGGCAGATACTCCAAGCGCTATGACCGCTGCCAAAATCGGGCCAGTACAAGGCGTCCACCCGGCAGCAAACGCCATCCCCACTGCACTCGATCCAATATAACCCGGGGGACGATTTTTCAATGTCACCTTGTAATCCTTCATCAAGAAACCGGGCTTGAATACACCTATGGTGATAAGGCCTAATACAATAATTAATACGGCTCCAAGCTGGCGGATCAAGTCATCATAACGCATGAACCAATTCCCAATCCAGGAGGTGGAAAATCCAATGGCAATAAATATAATTGAAAATCCAAGTAAGAAAAATAATGTGTGCATCAACGGAGCTTTTTGCATCATAGCATTCTTTTGTTTGAATTCATCGACGGATATACCTGTAATATACGAGAGAAACGCCGGGTAGAGGGGCAGGCAGCACGGAGAGATGAATGATAAGAAACCTGCTCCGAATGCCAGGAAGATGTTGATATCAGCCATTCGAACCACCATTCCCATCATCTGGCTGGATACGCTTCATATACCCTCTGATTTCTTCTTCCGTCATGCCTGCGGTAATCCGGTCAACTACTTTTCCATTTTCATCAATCAGAAAAGTGACTGGGATAGGACTGATTCCGTAAGCATCCAATAATTGAGAACCCTTATCTAATAACACGGGGAAAGTCATTCCCTTTCGATCGACAAACGCTTGCACAGTAAGCTTCGGTTCCCCGACATCTACTGCCAGTACTTCCACACCTTTATCTTTGAATTTTTGATATTGGCTTTCTATGTAGGGCATTTCTTCTTCACATGGTTTGCAATAGGTGGCCCATACATTCAGAAATACCCCTTGCCCGCGATAATCACTAAGCTGAACAGTATCTCCAGACAAGGTTTCTAAACGGAAGTCAGGTGCCTGGTCGCCTGCATTAACGACATCAGCATCCTTCATGACGTTCTGATAAACAATGAATCCGATAATAAGAACAAATAGTCCCAAAATGGTTGACCGCATAATGAATCGTTTCTTATGTTTCTTCATTTATATCCCCTTTCTTATAGGCATGCTCTTCCAATTCGTTCCTAACTAATACAAACATGGTTATAATAACAGGAAAATATGCGGATTTTGTGCAGGACGTTAATTTATTTTCGTATCTATCAAGACCTGTTCTTATTAACTTAAAAAAACAAGACGGTTGAAGAACCGTCTTGTCAATAAAACGCTATATTAATAACTGTTGACGCATGATGGCAGGTCATCTTTGGTCGTTTGAGGATGACACTCAGATTCCGGATCTTCTTCCGGTTCATCCTTATGAGCGACCCATTTATCCCTGGAAAACTGGATGGCCAATACGATCGCCCGGAATGTGATATCCATTCCAATGGCAATCCAAACACCAAGCAATCCCCAGCCAAGTTTGATACCTAACAGGTAAACAAATAAAGTACGAACCGCCCACATGCCGACCCCTGTCAAATACATCGGGAATTTAGTATTATTCGCCCCTTGAAAGGCTCCAGTAAGGACGATGACAACCGCCAAGAACGGCTGGAAGACACCGGAAACTTTCAAGGCTGTGCCAATATTATTAACTACCGTATCATCCTCCGTAAAGAAGGAACCGGCCCACTCACCGAAAAAGAAAAGAATGGCTCCGAATAAGGACATGATTCCGAAAGCCAGAAAAACTCCTAACTTCGCATATAGCTTCGCTTCCTGATACTTTCCGGCTCCAATCTGTTGTCCGACTAGGATTGTTACAGCCGTGGCAAAACCAAACCCGAGCATATAAGAAAAGACTTCAATGTTTCCAGCGATTTGATGAGCTGCAAATACATTTGTTCCTAATGCTACCACTAATCCGAAGTAGACGATCTGGCCTGCACGCATAATCAACCTTTCACCCGCTGCAGGACTTCCAAGGACAAACAGCTCCTTTAAATGGTCTTTATCCAAATGCCAATAATCCTTCCGCACCCTCAGCAGATCTGACCTTTGAATATACCAGAATAGACCGATAGAACCTAAAATTCGGGAAGTGACTGTAGCAACCGCTGCCCCGGCAATTCCCCATTCCGGAAATATCCAAATACCAAATATAAGTAAATAATCGAGCCCTGCGTTAACCAGGTTCGCTACTATAGCCACATACATGGGTGCCTTCGTATTTCCCGCTCCTCGCAAAATTGCACTAAGGACAAACATAAATGACATAAAAATCGATGGGATGGCGACAATCCGGAAATATAGGGACCCGGACGCCAATACGTTTTCCTCTATACCCATCAGCTGCAAGAGAGGTTCAGCAAACAATAAAGTCACTACCCCTGTTAATAGGCCAAGGATTGCTGCGACCACAATCGACTGCTGGGCGATGTGCCTTGCTTTTTCTACCTTTTCTGCTCCGATAAAATTAGCAATATAAACGTTAGCTGCAACCCCCAGGGCCATGAATAAAGCGAAATAAATTGCCAGCACAGCATTGGTGACTCCTACCGCTGAAACCTCAGCCAATCCAATTTGGGATACGAAATACGTATCGACAAAACCCAGGATCGTTTGGAAGAAGTTTTCAACGACAGCTGGAAGTGCCAGTACCAGAATGATTTTTATTTTTTTCTTGTTGGTATCTGCTGCGTCGAGTCGCTGATTCTCTATATGGTTCGACATTCCAATCTTCTCCTTCCTCCCCGTCAATATCTATAACTAATCGTTCCCACAAAAAAGATATATAAACAAGCCTTAAGGTTTACCTGTTCTATAAGAGGTTATATATAATCTATAAACTTATCAATTTTAAGAGGTGATAAAATGATAAAACTAGACCATCAAAAAGAACAGTTCGCAGGGATACCAAAGAAAAATAATGAACGAGCAACGGACAACCTGAAATATTTAAGCACTAAGAACATTACCAGATTGGATGAAAGTGACCCAGTGGAATTAGCAGTCATGACCTCACAGTTGATATGGCCGGCAACACATGAAGAAAATCGCCCTGGGACCATTATTCTTTCTGCAGTTGACAGCTGGCAACTGACTTTGGCAAGTGCGGATTTAATCCATCATCCGAACAACGGTCCGATTCTATTAATCAATGACAATTCTATTCCTGAATCGACGATGAATGAAATCCAACGTCTGCAGCCGAAAGGCAACAGTGAAGGAACCCAGGTGAAAGTGATGGGGAATGTCTCAGAAAATGTATTGGATGCTCTCGAAGATTATTCTATCGATCAAATAAATGATGATAACCCGGCAAGCTTTGCAGCAGAAATTGATCGATTCTATGCCGAGGTTTCAGGAGAATTACCGGAAAGCATCATTATCGTTTCTTCTGACGATAAAGCGAAGGAATTTTCAATGATAGCTACGTATTGGATCGCCCACATGCCCGAACCTGTACTATATGTTACAGAAGACGAAATACCTGAATCTACAAAAAAAGCAATTATGAAGAGAAAAGAACCTAATATGTATATTTTAGGCCCTTCCTCAGTCGTTTCTGAAAAGGTAGAAAAGGAACTGAAGGAGTTAGGGAATGTGACAAGAATCGATGGAAAGAACGCAAGTGAAGCTTCCCTGGCATTTACCCAGTTCAAAGATGAAGAAAGCGGATTCGGCTGGGGAATCACTGATCCAGGCCATGGGTTAGCGTTTGTATCATCAGAAACGCCGAATTTCCCACTAGTCACTGCACCACTAGCGCACCTGGGCAAGCATGCACCATTACTGATTTTAGATAAAGGTGAAATGACAGAGAACATGGACAGATATCTCGCGAAAGTAAAACCTACTTTTGAAGAGAGCCCCATGGAAGGACCATATAATCATGGATTTATTGTGGGTATTCTTGATGATATTTCCTATGAAACCCAGGGAATTATTGATAATAAATTAGAAATAGAGCAGGAGGATGGCGGAGGTCATCATTAGTCAGTAACAAAGGGTTGACCCAGTAAGTCTTATGGAAGGCTTTGGGACAGCCCTTTTTGCTGATGGCATTTACATTAGAGGCAACGTATAAAAAGACAACCTGTTTTATTCCAATAAGATTAACAATAATGAAAAGCATACATATGATAGAATAAAGCTGCATTAGTGCAAAAAATACTGCAAGGTAGAAGATATGGTGCAACACAAAAGGAATTGCCTATAACTTGACTAATTAAATTACTAGCGAAAGCGGGAATTATCATTTGTATATCTACAAACTTTATCGAACAGGAAGCATATGAATACTATGAAAAAATACAAGAAAACTCCCTGTATGAATTGGTGAAAACAAATTTGACCGAAAGTAATTATGCCAGGGAAGCAGACGGTGGCCATGCACGAATAACTACAGTAACGTTAAAGGGCGAGGATGGTGCCTTTTATCAGGTCGCCCTTAATCCGAACGGTTTAAAATTTGCCAAGAAGGAGATTACCTACAAAGAATATAAAAAACTGCAAAATAAAGAAACACGGAACGCTTTTATAACTTTCGCTGGAACAGTATTCTTTTTAGTTGCTGTGATGGTTACAACAGCGCAGTACTTTACTTGATAAATAGTAAAAATAGAAGGGTATTATCGGGTATTATGAAAAAACACCCTCCTATTTTTTCAATTGGAGCTTGCATCGACTGGTTCCGCTTCTCCATAATAGTACTCGGAAAATACTTCAGCAAATGCTTCGATGGAATTATATAATTCGGTGAGGTTGTTATCAACTCCTCCAAACTCCATCAGCATCGCCCGCTCGGTTAAATCCTGATTGTAAACACCGTTGCCTTCCATCTTCGTTTTAATAAATACCCCGCGACTGATTCCTGGATAATGCCGTTCAAGTTCTGCATTGATTTCTGTTGCAATTGCAAGGTTTTTTTCAAAGTTCTCATTTTCTTTCCCTACGATAAAAAAGAGACGGGCATAATCAATACCGTTAATCGTCTGTGTCGTTATCTTTTTTGGTTGAGAGTCTCGATGAATATCAATCAAATACGTGATATGGTCCTCCTGGGAAATAGCCTCCTGTACAAGTTCCCGCGAGAAGTCATAAGAATGATTATAATTCCAACCTCTTTTTTTCAAGCCCTTTGTCACATCAGTGGTATCATGGTCCACCCCAACACCTCTCATTTCCAACTCTTTTTTCAGCTTACTGCCCACAGCAATCACGTTAGCATTTTTATTCGTGCTCGCTGCACCTTCGTTGGAGTCTCCTTGTAATAAGGGGTTGAATGCCTCCCAGCTATGTGAGTGATAAATAAGGACGGACTTGTTTTCAATCACCGGCGCTTCCCTGTTTTTCTCCTCTTTCTCTTCGTTAGCAGCGTCCAATTCTTCCTGGTTCACTTCTCGGCCGTCCAACTGTGTATCACTAGGCGGAGGAGATTCTATCGGTAGATTACTGATATTTGTTCCCTTGCCGGCAATCGCGATTTCCGTATGATAGTTTCCCAGACCCGGGATTTCCCTCCCCAACAAGGTACGGATATCCCCTAATTCCACATTGGTTGCTGTTTTCAATAAATTAAATTCACTAACTAGTTGATCGGGAGTGTGGGACCTTAACGGAGTGATTTCCTGCGCCATCAGAAAAAGAAATGACTCACTGGGAAAAGCTTTGGAAACCGATTGTACGATGGTTGAGGATAAGTATGCTTTCAGCCCATGGTTTGTGACCAAAACAGATAGAAGAAGACCAGTTATAAAAAATGATAATAACAACCATAATAAGATTTCCCCGCCCTCTCGGACATAATGACCAGTAATTTTGGACAGCATTTTTTCATCTCCCACCATAACCTTTAATAGTCTAGCTTATGCAAATCTATTAAAAGAAATTACTAAATGGTAGAGAGATTTTCCTGTATTCATAGAAGAATAAATAGTTTATATGCTCATATAAGGTTTCTAGGATCGATGGAAGAAATCATAGTGGCCAATAGAACTTATATGGTCCCGCCTCCACTTTTTATATGGAGGGGAAGGTTTACTTTATTTTCAGCAAGTTTTTAATCTTTTCTCTATAGTCCTAAGAACATGCGTTATTTCAAACAGTGAACTCTTTCTCAGTCATTATTCTATTTCAAAAGGAATAAACATGAAGGTAAGGAGGGATGACTTTTATGATTCTTAAAATGATAGACTTAAGTTTAATGGCTGAACACCTGCCTGTTCATAAAGCTGAAATGGATAAATTAGCCTCGTATATATGTAGCATTCAAAACACAGAGGTCAAACAAGTAGCGACAGAACAATACATGATCATGCAAAACCATGTGAAAGTGATGGTTGCTCTTATGAATCCGATTCAAAATGAAACCATCGAAGTCAATGACTTACATAAATGGGAGCCTGTTGAAATAAACTGTCAACAAAGCTCTATAGGCATAAGTCAGGAGAATATGCTTACAGAACTTGCAACTACTGCCGAAACGATGGCTAATAAAAATTTCAATTCAGGGCTAAGGATGAAAGCTGAAAATGTCCGTAACATTCATATTCATATGGCCCTACAGCAAATGATGATTCTCAATCGTTATCTTGCCTTAATGGATAAACTCATCAAAGACACAGCTCCAGAGAGTTCACGAATAGAGCAGGAAGAGACTTATCAGACATTTAAAAACATGTTTAACTTGTGACAAGTAAAACTTTTTTACTTCCATTTATCCAAGCTTACTTTATTACTAAAAGGGAGATATACATCCTTTAATTTAATAGGACAAAATTTGTGGGCTAGTGAATATATTGTCGCCAAATTGTCGCCGAGTTGTTGCCCAAATTGGTTAAAAAAACTACAAAACAATCCTATTTAACCCTAACTCAATCGGAGAAAGAACTGATAAAATAGGTTTTTATCTAAGTTCATCACAACCATTATTATTCAGTTGTCCACCTTGACAGGGGGGAGGTCGTTGGTTCGAGCCCAATCGGAATCACTAAGTTCTAAATGTCTCTGGCTGTTGATGCTGCAACGGTCAGGGGCTTTTTATTTTGCCCTCGGTTACTGGCAGGAGGGAGTGACTGATGCCGACCTTTTAATGCCCTGCCTCAATCATATACCTCCCTAACTCATGGACATACTGCCTTAACTCCAAAAAGTCCGACTAACCGGGTGAAGCTAGTATGATCTCCATAAAAGAAATGGAACAGGTTAAGAAAATAAAAAAGACGGCGGCTTTTTATAGACGAAACAAAATAATAGCACTGGCTAAGTGCCTGCCCTCCAACGAGTTCACACATTACTCGAGCGAGGGCAGGCACTTTTTTAATGGAAACAGACAAAAACTAGGGTTGAATATTTAAAAAGAGCATAAACTATTGACAAAAATCGATTACAGTTGTAAACTAAAGTCAATCGATTACATTTGTAAACAAAATGGAGGTATTCCAATGGCCATAGAAGAAAAGACAGAGATTACGGAATCGGAATGGGAAGTAATGCGTGTGGTATGGACGCTTGAAAAGGCTACAAGTAAAGATATCATTCAAGTTTTACAGGAAAAAAAAGATTGGAAGCCGGCGACTGCCAAAACATTTATTGGCCGGCTCGTGAAAAAAGGCATCCTGAATACGGAGCCGAAAGGTAATAAGTATATTTATTCGGCTGCCATCAGTGAAGAAGACAGTGTGAAAAGCGTTACAGATCGTCTCTTCGATCAAATATGCAGTAAAGGTGTAGGGAAAACAATTGCCGACATGATTGCAGAAGTTACATTAAGTCATAAAGATATCGAACTGCTGGAAACTGCTTTAGAAAAGAAGAAAGATGAGGCAGTCGACGAAGTGGCCTGTAATTGTGTGCCAGGTCAATGTAAGTGTAGAGAAAACCACAACATGAATTGCTAACAGGAAAAAAGGAGTGAAGACCGTATGGAAAAGACATTGACTATAGAAGGAATGACGTGTGCATCATGCGCACAATCCGTTGAGAAATCGACCGGCAAGCTGCAAGGTGTGAACGAAGCAAGCGTCAACCTGGCTACCGAAAAGTTGAAAGTGGATTATGATGAAAGCACGGTTTCTCTGGAAGAAATATATGGAGCCGTGGAACAAGCTGGATACAAAGCCTTGACAGATACGGAAACCAAGACGTTCAACGTCGAAGGGATGACGTGTGCATCATGCGTTCAATCGGTAGAAAAAGCGACGAGAAAGATCGAAGGCGTCATCGTATCCAACGTAAATATGGCAACGGAAAAAATGGTCATCCAGTACGATCCAGCTTTCGTATCTGTCAAAGATATTAAAGATGCAGTAGCTGATGTGGGCTATGAAGCGCATGAAGAGATTGACGCAACAAGCTCTGTGGATAAAGACCGAGAGAAAAAAGAGCAGCATATCAAAGACATGTGGAGTCGCTTTTGGCTGTCTGGATTATTTACCATCCCATTACTTCTGATTTCGATGGGGCATATGATCGGACTGCCATTGCCAGGGTTCCTGGACCCACAGGTGAATCCGGTCAACTTTGTCATCACACAGTTGATACTAACCACCCCGGTGATGATTTTAGGGAAAAGCTTCTTCACTGTAGGCTTCAAGACATTGTTCAAAGGTCACCCGAACATGGATTCTTTGATTGCATTAGGAACAAATGCGGCTTACTTGTATAGTTTGATCGCAACGATTTTCGTATTAATGGGAGATGCAAGCTATACGATGAATTTATATTACGAATCCGCAGCTGTCATTTTGACATTGATTACGTTAGGGAAGTATTTTGAAGAACTATCGAAAGGAAAAACTTCAGAGGCCATAAAAAAATTGATGGGCATGGCTCCAAAAACCGCGATCGTTGTGCGAGACGGAAAAGAAGTGGAAATCTCCGTAGATGAAGTGACAGAAGGCGATATCCTGATAGTTAAGCCTGGTGAAAAGATGCCGGTCGACGGTATTGTTGTCGAAGGAACGACATCCGTGGATGAGTCGATGCTGACTGGAGAAAGTATGCCGGTCGAGAAAGCTGCAGGCGACAATGTCATCGGAGCGAGCATCAATAAAAATGGAACCATCCAGTATAAAGCTACCAAAGTAGGCAAGGATACAGCCTTATCACAAATCATTAAATTAGTGGAAGAAGCTCAGGGATCTAAAGCACCGATTGCTAAAATGGCTGATATTATTTCTGGCTATTTCGTTCCGATTGTTATTGTTATATCAATCGTTTCGGGGTTAGCGTGGTACGTTGGCGGCCAGACTGGATTGTTCGCGTTTACCATCGCTATTTCCGTGTTAGTCATTGCCTGTCCTTGTGCGCTTGGTTTAGCAACTCCCACTGCAATTATGGTTGGTACCGGTAAAGGTGCGGAAAATGGTGTTTTAATCAAAAGTGGTGGAGCCCTGGAGACGACCCACGAAATCGAAACCATTGTATTTGATAAGACGGGTACAATCACAGAAGGCAAACTGAAAGTTACGGACATCATTCCCGCCAAGGAAGATATGTCAGAAGAAGAGTTATTGACCCTGGCGGGATCGGCTGAAAAAGGATCAGAACACCCGCTTGGTGAAGCAATCGTGCAGGGTGCAGAAGCAAGCAATCTTACTTTTAAAAAGGTCGAAAACTTCAATGCCATTCCTGGACATGGCATCAAAGTGACCATCGAAGACAGTAACGTCCTATTAGGAAACAGGAAGTTAATGATTGATAACCAAATAGCTTTGGATGACTTTGCTGTGAAGTCTGATCAACTGGCCAATCAAGGGAAAACACCAATGTTTGTTGCGATTGATGGACAGTTGGCAGGAATTATCGCGGTAGCAGACACCATCAAAGATACAAGTGTCAAAGCAATTGAAAAACTCCATGACATGGGTGTGGAAGTGGCTATGATTACTGGGGATAACAAACTTACAGCGGCCGCAATCGCCAAGCAAGTAGGAATCGACCGTGTCTTAAGTGAAGTGCTGCCGGAGGATAAAGCGGCTGAAGTGAAGAAACTGCAGGAAGAAGGAAAGAAAGTCGCAATGGTCGGAGATGGCATTAATGATGCGCCTGCACTGGCCCAGGCAGATATCGGGATTGCCATTGGCTCTGGGACCGATGTTGCGATGGAATCTGCGGATATTGTTCTGATGCGAAGTGACTTAATGGATGTGCCCACGGCCGTCAACTTGAGTAAGTCGACGATTAAAAATATTAGACAAAACCTTTTCTGGGCATTCGCTTATAACGTGTCAGGCATCCCAATTGCGATGGGAACCCTATACTTGTTTGGAGGACCATTGCTGAACCCGATGATTGCAGCAGCAGCGATGAGTTTCAGCTCCGTCTCCGTCCTGCTTAACGCATTACGTTTGAAAAAATTCAAACCTTCTACTGTTTGAGTTATAAGGTGAAAAGGAAATAGACAATAAGTAACAGAAGGAGTGTGAAAAGTAATGAAAAACAACTTGGAACTTGAGCTTTATACCCGCCCGACGTGCTCGGACTGTCAGGAAGCCAAAGAATATCTCGCTTCTAAGAGTATTGCGTACCAGCACAAAGATGTCGGGGAACACCCGAGTTTCGAAGAGGAAATGAGGCAAATATCAGGTAACAGGATTGTGCCTTTATTTGCCTTTTATAAAAAAGGGTTGTTCGGAAATAAAAAACTGGTAAAAAACTTCATCGGTTTTGAAAACAATAAAGCTGAAATACAAAGTTTGTTAAACAATAAATGAGCTGAATAGCCCCCTCTGAGTGACAGAGGGGGCATTGTTGTCTCATTTTCAATATTCACTGCCAGAGATTAAGTCGATTTAGTAAGCCAGGTGATTTGCGCTGAATCATTACATTCGTAGTGCATGATTGTTCAACTGGCGCGAATTAACGTGGCCGAACCAGTATCTTTTTAGGAGTAATCTTTCTGTTGGCAAAGATTTCTTTTTATTTGTTTCGTGGCAATAACCAAAGGACGTTTTAATGGTCTTCACTATTTTGTTTATTTTAATTGTTAGGTAAATAAGAAGGGCAGGAATATTGAAAAAAGCAGTTCAAATTCCTATATTGGTAATTAATGTGAAAAGAGATAACTTCCAACTCAAGGGAGTTATCTCTTTGTTTAAAAGTATGTTATTTATCTTTTTTATCAAGTTCCTTGGATTTTTGAACTAGATACTGAAAGTAACTTTCTAATTCACGTAGTTGCTCGGGTCCCATAGCTTTCCATTTCTCTATATCAAAAAAAGCCATATCATCTATTTCGTATTTTTCTAAGAGACTATTTATTTCATTTATTGAATCATGGCTTTTCTGCTTACTTGAGTATTTTATAGAAGGGGAGTCTGATTTCCCTAATAAATAATCGGTTGTAACTTCAAAGTAGTCTGACATTTTATCTAACGTTTTGAAGTCTGGTTCCCGTGTTCCACTTTCGTATTTTGCAATTGTAGAATATGACACACCAATGGTTTGTGCTAATTGTTCTCTGCTTACTTTTTGTTTTTCTCTTAAGCTTTTTAATCTATCACTAAAGGCCATATAAACCCCTCCGTCTATTTATATTTTATACTATTTGTCCAATTACTAAAACAAAATTGGACATAATGGATAATTAAGTGTTGACTTAGGACAAATCGTCCACTAAAATATAGTTAACAGGACATTTCGTCCAAAGTGGGGAGGTGTTAAAATGAGAGAAAAATTAAGGGAAGTCAGGTTACAACAAGGTTATACAGATGTAGAAAATCTAGCAACTATCGTTGGTATCTCTGCATCTTATTACTACAAGATTGAACAAGAAAAAAGGACACCAGGAATTAATCTAGCAAAAAAAATAGCTAATACCCTTAACCACACAGTAGATGAGCTTTTTTTTAATCATTACTTGGACGAATCGTCCAAGGGAAAAGTGAAGGAGGTTGTTAAGAGTGAATAGGCGGACAATGAACGTAATTGAAGTTGCTGACTATTTAGGTGTTTGTAAAGATACGATTTATACAATGGTTCGGACAGATGAAATTCCACATTTTCGACTTCGTCGTAGAATTTTCTTTTCTCAAGAGACAATAGATTCATGGATAAAAGAGCAAGAATCTAATTATCAAGATCAAGCAATTTGACTTTAGTTTAATACAAAATTTTAAAAAGTTAGGTACACAAATAGGGACAAAAAGGATTGAGTATATGAAGAAAAGCCGTGTTGCAAAAACTTTGCAGGATTCAAGAGCCCGAATAGGAAAATCACAAGAGCAACTTTCAATTGATACTTTTCAATCTAGAGAATCTGTAAGTAAGCAAGAAAATGGAAAACGTAGGGTACAGCCAGGCTTAACAAAACGATTCATCGATAATTATAATGATCCTTGGATTGCACTTGAAGCAGCAAATGAATACATTGGGTGGGGTGTAACCCAATTGGATGGTCCTGCTGCTGATAACAACCCAAGCAGTGTGAAATCAGTATTAGAAGAGGTTTTAAATGAAGCACTTGAGTCTGTTTTAAAAGTTAATTTTAATACAGAGTTGGCTCAATCGATGCAGCAAAAAGATATACGAACTTCTGCTAATAAGCTTGTGGATGTAGTTCATTGGTCAGTTGTATATTTAGCTATTATATGTGAAACGCAAAATATAAATTGGAGACAAATATGGGAAGATCATCACTCCGAGTTACAATCACAGGGATATTTAACCTAATGCTAATCATCTTTCCTTAAATAGGTGGTGGAAATAATGAATGGATGGCTAAAGCTTCATCGAAAAATTCTGCATAGTGAAATTTTTGAAAATGAAAAGTTGTTAAAGATATTTATTTATTGTCTTACAAAATCAAGTCATAAATATACCAATTCCAGAGTGGGTAGGCAAAAGGTAGAACTTGAACCTGGACAATTTATATTTGGCCGTAAAAAAGCTTCATCTGAATTAAATATGAAAGAATCTACGGTGCGTGATTACTTGAAAATTCTAGAGGAAGATGGAGTAATATCTATTCATTCCACCAACAAATATAGTGTAATAACCGTTGATAACTGGGCAATTTATCAATCGAATGATGAAGAATACGACAACAAAACCACAACAGATAAACATCATAACGACAACTCTCTGACATCAGCAGGACAGCAAAAAGACACATACAAGAATGAACAAGAACTTAAAGAAGTTAAGAATGTAAAAGAATTTATTACTACAACTACTTCTGAACCGGTTGGTGAGGCCATTCAATTTTATCAAAATAACTTCGGTGTAACTCCACCTAAGATTTCTGAAGAAATAGTGATCTGGGGCAAAGAACTTGGTGATCCATTGGTAATGGAAGCTATGAAACGCGCTCTGTACCGTAATAAAGCTTCATGGGGATACGTAAAGAGCATTCTTAGATCCTGGCTTAAGAAAGGTATACGAACAATAGAACAAGCAGAAGCCGAAGAAATTGCACATAAAAATAAAACGCGATATAGAGAACAATCATCTAAAGGTTCGACTAAACAAGAAGTTTTGCCTGATTGGTTTAAAGAACGGGATGAGCACGAAGGACGCCAAAAGAAAAAACAACCAAGCTTTGAAGATACAGCAAGAACTATTGAGTTAGGAATTAAGCTAAATAAGTCTAGTAAAGAGATCATTGAAACAATTAATGGTAGATATAACCTTTCTGAAAACGACATTGAATCCATTCGACAAAATGAATACTCTGCTAAAGATGTATTATTAGAAAAAACGAATTTGAGGGTAGTGGTAGATACATGAAATTAATTAAAGGGAGGAAGTTATATGAAGACATCCCGTACACACCGTATCGCCTATTATGATATTGCTTCACAAGCAGATAATATAAAAACTTTTGAAGGAAAAGTATATGATGTTCATGGCATTTGGGCGATAGATAAAAATGGCGCTACTGAAAAGCTATCCAGTATCTATTATCGAATTCGTACCGTGAAAAATGAAGATTTCAAGACAATTGCTAAACGGAAAAACCCTATGAGTGAATTGAAACCAGTAAGATAAAATATAACGATTTTAATACGTGCTTGAACAGCACCTATTGAACATTGAAAATTACATATCTATGTTAGGAAAAGAAAGGTCACAGAACTTTCCTAATAGTCGATGAGCGTTCGGTGCGTGTGACGTGAAACGCACCAAGTGACCGGTAAAGCGTTGTATCAATAATGGTTTTTCTATTTATTGTGAGGCTATTGTCGATGAAACTTTGAATAGCATGACCTAGATACATAAAGTTCTTCGTATATGCTAGAAACGTTGTGCATTGCAGAACGCTATAAAGTCTCTGCATAGGGTTGATTGTATCTAGCCATAAACAATCTATTATAAAACAATTGAATGAATCTCTTATATTTCTTTCCACAATGTGGATTTATGTTTAAGTAGGTGTTAGAATCGTTATACAAATCACTCTAGAAGGGAAGGATCTGATGAAAAGACATTGGATCGGTGGTTTGGCTGGATTAATATTGGCCATAGGTCTTGTAGGCTGCGGAGCTCAGGGAGCCACTGGTCAAGTCGAGTCTTTATCACCAGAAGAAATGAAAACTTTTATTGAGAATAACGATTCAGCTTATATCTTGATTAATAGTACTGAAAATGAAGAAGAACGAAAGGCTAGTATTAACTTGGTAGAAAAAAATATTAAAAATATTAAAGTGAAAGAAATTAATGCTCAATCACCCGAGATGCTTGAGAACAATTTGGAATTAAAGGACTTGGGGTTAAAAGATATTCAATTTGGAACATTGGGCGTTTATAAAAATGGAACTTTAACAGAATACGTTTCCTTAAGAAGTGTTGACCATTCTTCAGAAGATGAAAAAGAGAAAGCATTGCAAGAATTTATAGAGGAAACAGCTTCCTAAGAAAAGTGATCTTAAAAAAGATCGCTTTTTTTTATGTTTAAAATCATTGAAGGAGGTGATCCAAATGGGAGCTACGAATCGTGAAATCAAACAATCCAAAGATTTAGTCCAAACGCTTTTAACTATTCAAGATCTTTCTTACAATGATTGGTTACATGGCAAACATCAAGAATATATTCAAGAGAATCAAGATGTAGTCATGAAATCATTGCTGCATTACAAAGGGATGAGTGAAGAGAAGGAAGATAAAACTTTTAAGAGGAGTGAGTAAATGATGAAACTAACCGATTTTGTTTTACTGTCTGCTATAAGTAATCTCCAATCAACAGGTGCTTCTATTCTTACGGCAATGCAATTACTAGGTATTATTTCCGCATCGATTGCTTTCGGAATAGGAGCTTATCACCTCATATGGGGAGGTGTTCGAGGCCGCCAAAGTTCTATAGTATGGTTTATTGGCGGAGCCGTGGGGCTGGTAGTACTGATGGGGGCTACCGCCATTGCTGAATATATTGACAGCCAGGTAGTTTTTTAGGGGGCGTATAAATGAATGTACTGTTCACGTCAAAAATCGATGGAGAAATCATAAGTTTCCATCCTTATTCCTTCCAAGACATTGTAGAAAAGACAGAGGAACTAGATACAAAATGGAAAAAGAAAAATGCAGAGCCGGTGCCTCTAGACTTCATGATTTTTAATGAGGAAGGCGATAAGTTGTATAATGGCACGTACGTTGTAGGGTCCAAAGAAACCACAAATATCTATGATCATATATGCCAGAAGCTCTTACAAACTCCAATTAAAGATCAACAACAAGAAACAGAAAGAGATAGGTTTTTACAAAAATTAACCTCTCATACCCCGGCTTCTTATCAGGTTGATATAACAAAACAATTGAAACAGAAAAGAGAAAGATCTGCAGGATGGAAAAAATTAAGCAAGCGCGGTAAAACTTTTCTCATTTCGGTTATTGGCTTACTTGGGGTTGCTTTAGCTTCATCCATTACCCTAGCAATGATAGCAGCGAGTCAGGCGCAGGCATTAAATACAATGAAAGGAGAATTGGCAAATGCGAAAACCATGAAACAAGCATACCAAACAGCATTGAATGGTGACATCGAAGAGGCAGTGGATCGTATAAAGAGAAAAGAAAATCTTAACGCATCTGAGCAAGATGCATTGATTCATCTCTTTGTAACGAATAAAAATTATGAAGAAGCTTTAAAACGTGTCGGGGAAGATAATGTTTCTCTACTAGCTAGGCAAGTTATGCAAATACACGGAATGGAAGAACTTAAAAGCTTTCAAAACTCTTACCCGAGTGCCGTAGGCGAGTTTGAAATAGCATACCATTCCGGGAATTATGACGAGGTTATTGCTGTAAAAGATGTTCCGATGTCCGCAGAACGTTATAAAGAAAAAGGACTTTCTTATTTGAAACTCGACCAGGTAGAAGAGGCGAAAAAAATGGCTTCCGAAGCTAAAAGTGATGAATTGAATGAAAAAATTAATCACTATGAAAAGCTTAAGGATCAGTTGAACACCCTTCAAGAGGAAATCGAAAAGGAGAAACAGTCTAAAGACAAAAACCAAGATAAGATTGACTCGTTAAAGAAACAAGAAAATGACATCAAAAATCAAATAGACAATATATAGGAGGTGATGGATTTGAAGTCGATCATCACTAAGAAGCAGGTGCTTATTCCCTTAAGCATCTGTTTTTTTATAGTGACAATGACTATGGCCACATTTATTTGGAATTTAGGTCTTGCTATGTGGGTGACAATTCAAACTTTTCCAGAGTTTAGCCAACCACTTGTTGTAAAAGCATCATACTTTACGGATTTCCATCTTAAAGAACAACCATATTATTATGGGCTAGTAGCTTTGACTGGCTTTCTAGGTATAGCCCACATGATTTATAAACTAAGAAGCAACTTTAAACCCGTTGGGACTGACGAAAAAGGATCCCAGCGTTTTGCTACACGGAAAGAAATTCATCAACAATATAAGGCCATTCCTGATCGGGAGCAAAAATACCCTGGTCGGGGCGGCCCTGTATTAGCACGAAAGGGAGAGAAAGCCTATATTGATCCCTCCCCAGTAAATAATTTAATCATAGGGACAACACGAAGTGGGAAAGGACAAACCTATGTGATTCCTACAATTGATGCCTACTCCCGTGCAGAGAAGCAGCCCTCTTTAATCATCAATGATCCCAAGGGGGAGCTGTTTGCCTCAAGTCGTGAAACCCTTGAAGAAAGAGGTTATGAGGTAGAAGTGCTGAATTTAATGAATCCGATGCAAAGCATGAGCTTTAACTTGTTAGAACTAGTTAAACAAGCCTATCAAGATGGCGATTACTCCACAGCCCAAACATTATGCGAAACAATTACACACATGCTCTATCATAACCCGCAAGCAAAGGAGCCGATGTGGGATGATTCAGCCAAATCCCTAGTAAATGCTATGATTCTGGCGATTACGGAGAAAAGCATTAAAGAAGGAACGGAAGAAAGGATTACAATGTATACGGTCGCGAATATGTTATCTGAACTGGGAACAAAAAATGAAATGGATGAAAACGGCCAAGAATACAATACGTTGGATCAGTATTTTCAGGCATTGCCTCAATCACATGTAGCTAAAGAACAGTATGCAACGAGTAACTTCTCCAAAGGGAACACCAGGTCAAGCATTTTTACAACTGCTATGAATGGATTGACGAAATTTACCATGAGTGAAACGGCTAAAATGACGGCGAAGAATTCTTTAGACCTGAAGAAAGTAGGTTTTGGTCAATCTATCAAAGGTCGGGGCGTTCCTTTTTCTAAAATCTATGTCACACTCCCAAATGGAATAACAGAGACGAATCAATCAGGGGAAAGTGGCACTTGGACGATTAATTTCTCGTCTTCGCTGAAGGAAGGGGATCGGCTTACAATTACACAGGATAAAGATCCATTATCTGCAAAACAAAGACGATTGAAAGCTAATAATCTAGATAAGGTTCATACTGAATGGCAAAAGAGCAAACTGAATCTTGAGGTGAAAGAAATTGATAAGGAATCGGGAGAGGTTCAATTTTTCTCTACTTCTGATCACGAGTTGTTAGTCGAACAGATCACTTCTTTTACGAAACCGATAGCTGTCTTTATGGTCACACCCGATTATGATACATCGACTCATGCGATCCCATCTATTTTTGTAAGTCAGTTGTATTATGTACTATCCAAAAATGCAGCTATAGCAAAAGGACAGAAATGCTTGCGAGAAGTGGTCTTCATGCTGGATGAGTTTGGGAATATGCCAGCCATTGCCGATATGGATAATAAGATTACGGTTTGTTTAGGAAGGAATATTCGTTTTCACTTAGTCGTTCAGTCTTATGCCCAATTAAAGGATCTTTACGGAGAAGAAGGGCAAGCAACTATTCGTGGAAATTGCGGAAATGAAATTTATATCCTGAGTGCCGATTATGATTCAGCCTCTTATTTTTCTTCTAAGTTAGGCAAGAAAACTTTGAATACACAAACACGCTCAGGCTCCACTTTTTCTTTAGATAAGTCTAAGACAGAAAGTACAGAGGGACGCGAGTTGCTTACGGCTAATGAACTGCAAGAATTGGAGGAAGGGGATACGGTGGTCCGGCGTGTTTTAATGAGGCGAGACAGGAAAGGTAGAAAAATTAGAGCATTCCCCATCTACAATACAGGAAAGTACAGTATGAAGTATGCGCACACATATTTGAGTCAAGATTTTGATACGAGTCGGTCCATTACGGAAGAGGAAATAGACACTCCCCATCGCCACATTCGTCCAAAGGATTTGGTCATTGATTTTTATTATCAATCGCAGCCAATCTCAAAGACGGATTATGAAGTAGACAAGTCTTCAAATGAGCCTGAAGGAAGTTCATTTGAAGATAATCATTTAAATGCAGAACCATGGAAAAAGCAAAGAGTGGGAGAATTTTTTGATAAAAGTACTCTTCACATGATTCATCATCAAATTGCTTCACTTTTGGATCACAGTGAAGAGGAGATGAACAAAGAGCCTATGGAGGTATTTCTCTACCATCTTAGACTTTTAGGGGAAGGACAGGAAATTAATCGTCAAGTGTATGACCATATACGAAAACAGGTGGATAGACTGAAAGAACAACAAAGGGAGATGCTTAATGAAGAAAAGAAAGTGACAATGGTGTGAGTGTACTGAAAAGGCGGTGAAATGATGTCCGATACAGAGCTATTAGAGAAACTGTTAGAGTTCTCTGATGTCCTTTCTACGACCAACATTTTCGTATCCGGCCTACGGATCATCGGATGGGGGATTGTTTTATTTTTGAAAATGATTGTTGATCGTTTAGAAGGCATGGTGAATAACGTATTGTCGCTTACCGGTTTCTTTATGAGTGAGCCGGTGCAAGGTTTCCTAGAAACCATCCAACCAGTTCTATATATATTGTTAGCCCTTTCATTGGCGATGATTGGTTTTCGATTGATTTTTAATAAGGAGAAGAACAGGTCCGAAATTCCTATGAATCTTTTTATTTCGATCATGACCATTTCTCTTTTAACTTTTGGAATGGGACAAGTGAATGAATTTACAGGAGATGCGGTGGATGTGGCCCAGGTCGATACCAATTCCTTTACCACATCTGATCAAGTGATGAGTGATAATCTAACAGATATTGTAGTGTACGATGAGACAGGATGGGAAAGTCCGGAGGTTAATAATCAACATCATATAACACCTAACAATATAGAAAAGATTTCTATTAATGAAACAGTAACTAGAGAATTTGAGAAAGCAAACGGTGATCAATTATCCGAACAAGGAAAAAGAATTATCATGAATAAAGTGGGGATAGAATCGAATGGAGAAGAAGGGTTGGTTGAGTTAGGCAAGAATGGCTTGTTTGATTTTTTGCCGGAAAACTACTATCGATGGCATATCGATTGGCTTACGGCTATAGTAACGCTAGGAGTTATGGCGTTTACGATGATCTTGATATCAATTAAGGTGGCCAAGCTCTGTTTTGAGCTTGGCTTTAACCATATTGTGGCGCTTATTATGGCCTATGCAGATATTTCTACTGGTCAAAGGCTAAAAGCCATTATTAAAAACATTGGCAGCATTTTTGCTTCCCTCATTATGATTTTCTTAAGTTTACGGGTGTACATGTATTACACCACCTTCATTGGTGATAATCTAGAGGGCATGGGGTATTTAGTTGCTTTAGTTGCTGGAAGTTTGGCCGTCATTGATGGGCCGAATATCGTGCAGAAGCTTTTTGGTATTGATGCTGGTCTGAAGAATGCCTGGCATGTTGCAATGGGAGGTTATTTAGCCTCTAAAACGCTAGGTCCTCCCATTAGAAAAGCAACTGGTGCTGTTGCTAGTGGAGGAACCAGTGCAATCATGAATACTGGAGCAGGAGCAGCAGGTGCCGTTGCGGGAATGACCGGTGGTAAAACTAGTGGAGAAGCACAAAGGTCCGAATCAAACAGCCAGAACCCTAATACAAAAGGCGATGTAAAACAAAGGGGGAGGCAGCAACAGAAACAAGAACCAAGCCCTATGGATTCTACTCAAGGGCTCCATCACACATCAAGTAAAGCTAAGCAAGGTGGGAATTTAACTGGTGGGCCTGGACAACAGGACGGGTCAACTTCCTCCATTTTGTCTAAAACTTCTAAAGTGTTTAATCCTGATGATAGTGAAGTAGAAAATAAGCAGTCTCTATCCAATTCTGACTCTGACTATCGATTAAATAATGATTGGGCCAAAGGGAAGCAACAAATTGATTCTTCTAGGAAGTATAGGAAAAGTCCAAGCCGTGAAGAAACTTCTTCCCATCAAAAAGGACTGGACAGCCCTAGTGAATCGAATAATCATGAAGCTTCTTCTTCTCCCCATAAGGCTCCAACAAGTACGGACGATATACTGATGCCTAATCAACATCGAACGGAGCAACGGACCATTAGTCAATATGCAAGAGATCAAGCTAAGGAACATATCCAAAATAATGCCAAGGTACAGGGGGCAAAACGAACGTATGACTTATCACGCAATACAACAGAAAACTGGAAAAACAAAATCAAGAAACGCGGACAAGGATGATAACTTTGTTCGCGTTTTTAATTTGAAAAAGGAGAGATGGTTTTGCATTACAAAATTCCCTCTGAAATCGGAAGTGAGTTAAAAATCAATCGGTTATTTTACCTTACCGATTTACTGGTGGTCTTAATTTTAGGAGGTTTCGGCTTTACGTTTCGTTATGTTGTTCATCCCTCATTCATTTGGTACTACGCATTTTTCTGGGGCTTGTTGATGATTGCTTGGTTGAAAAGGCCTAAAACGAACCCTAAGCTGCGTATGGTAAAGGTGCTGCTCTTAGCTCTTACTAGGGATCGTGTAACCTATTGTGCCATAGACAACCCAGATAATGAAGGTTCTTATGAATGACTACCAGTTAGGAGGTGGCGATATGTGTGTTGATGATGCAAGTGGCATCGATGAAACGTGCGATTTTCCAGCAATGTAGAGATTTCTTGAAAAGCAACTGGAGAGAGTTATCTACCTTGGAAGAACATAAGGTTCAATGGCTGTCGGAATGGGAGTATGAAACGGTCTATGTGCTTTTCAATCTGATTAAAGAGATAGCTTATAAGTGACTTGAATAAAGGACTTAGGTTTTATTTGAGAAGAGAGCACTTTTAGAGGAGGAATATAAATGGGATTTCGAAAAAAAGGGGATCATTTATTCACAGAAGAGGGCGCAGAACAATTTGCGCTTTTTGATGAACGAAGAACGGAAAAGCGAAAGGGAATCCGACATAAATCTGAAGCTCGAAAGAAAAGGAGAGAGATGGCTAAAGCATCTATAGCAGATATTATTCCTATTCGAGATATGACAGAGGAAGGATCTTTTGAACTGCAAGATAACCAAGGCTATATGGACGTCATGCAGCTGCAAAGCAAGGATATTTATTCTCCATCTACGCAAGAAACGGAATTTGACATTATGATGATGGCTAAGTTTTTTCAGTCCTATGCTCACGATATTAAAATCATGTCCATGAATTTCCCAGTGAATATGAAGAAACAGCTGGACGCAATCAATTATAAAATCGCACAAAACAAAGATCCGTTATATGAACAATTTTTACTCAAAAAACGTGAGGAATTGCAGTTTTTAGAAACTCATCGTACCAATAGGGAGTTTTATTTATATATTTACGCTGCAAGCCTCAAACAGCTATTCGAATACCGTCAAAACTGCCGACGTTATTTAAGTAGAGTGGCTCCACTTATTGAGTTAAGTGATGAAAAAAAACTAGATTTAATCTATAAACTTCACAATCAGAATTCAAAATTAGAGAAGAGGGGGTAAGCCATCTTGTTATCAATTTTGAAAAGGAAAACAGATGAGGAGAAAACCAAGAGAAAGGGATATAACCCTTACCTACTCGCCCATATACAACCCCAAGGAGGTATTAATTTTCAGGAATCCTTTGTTCGTAAAGGTGATGGTTATGAAACATGTGTCCATGTTTATTTATTTCCCAAGAATGTAGCAGATTTTTGGTTAGAGCCGATTTTTAACATAGACAATGTCATTACGACCATGGATGTCGTATCAGATGATCGATACAAAGTGCGAGAGGGTTTAAACAAAGGGATGGCAGAGCAGAGCTCGCGCATCATCAATGAGAAAGATAATGCAGGCATTATTGAAGCACAAAACAATTACGATGACCTGCGAGAACTTTATAACCAGGTATCCGAACAAGGGGAGATCATCAAGCGTGTTCACTTGAGACATTACGTCAGTGCCCCAACCAAAATGGAATTAGAGGATACGGTAAAAACGGTTCTTTCCACTTTACAAGATGAAAACTTTCGAGGAGCTATTTTCTTAAATGAACAGGAGTATGAATGGCAATCCCTTCTTTCAAATTATACGGAACAATCCACGTATCGTAATAAACGAGAAGGTCAACCGATTCCAGCTTTAGGATTAGCTGGTGGTTTTCCTTTTCACTTTACTAGTTTAAATGATCCGTTCGGTATATTTTATGGCACCACGCTAACAGGAGGGAGTGTTGTGTTTGACCTCTTTCACCGTGATCACCAACGCAAAAGTTATAACGGTGTTATGGTCGGAGCAATGGGAGCTGGAAAATCGACAACCCTCAAAAAGATTATGCTAGACAATGCAATTAAGGGATATAAGGTCCGAACATTCGATATGACAGGAGAGTTTGCTGAATTAACGAAAGCTCTGGGTGGAAAACAAATTGCTTTAGATGGATCCGATGGCGTAATTAATCCCTTACAAGTCTATCGAACGGCTGAGGATGAAACCACTTCCTTTACGCAACATCTATCTAAATTAACAATATTCTATAAATTCTTAGCACCAGAAGCAAAAGACAGTGAGTTGAAAGAGTATGAGAATCTATTGAGAAGGCTTTATGAAACAAAGGGCCTTTGGAGCGATGGAGACGGAGCTGAATTAAACATAACGAAACGACCGGTGCATGACTACCCTATATTCACAGATTTTCTTTCATTTATAGAGGAGGAACTCTATGAAGATATCAATGAAGGAAAGCAACGAGAAAAGGTAAGCCAGGAAAGAAAGAGGCGACTGGAAAGTATTGAATTAAATATACGAAATATCGTAGAAACCTATGCTCACTTGTTCAATGGTATATCAACCATTGAACATTTTAATGATCAGCAAGTCGTCACGTTTACTTTACGAGGCTTGTCGCAAATGCGAGCAGAGGTATTTCAAGCCCAACTATTTAATGTCTTAAATCTACTATGGGACTCCATGTTAACTAATGGGGCCCCTCAATTTAAAGCCTATGATCGAGGGGAGCTAGCCTTTGAAGATGCAGTTCGATACTTGATATTGATGGATGAAGCTCATCACATTATTAATACCAAGAAGAAAAGCGAAAATGCGCTTGATTTTCTTACCAAATTTAGCCGGGAGGCAAGAAAATATTTTGGCAGTTTGCTATACGCAAGTCATACGATTCGCGATTTTGTCCCTGAGGGTTCAGATCAAAGTATGGTCGAAGAGATTAAGAAACTTTTTGAACTAACGCAATACAAAATTATTATGCAGCAGGATAGCAATAACTTAGAGATGCTGCAGCAGATCTTTACAGGCCAACTAAGCCAAAGTGAGATCCAAGATATCCCGTACCTTCAAACAGGGGAAACCATGTTAAGCATCCGTGCTGTTGAAAATATTCGTTTTAAAGTGGAGGTCTCAGGTGAAGAGTTAGAGTTGTTTGGAGGAGGTGCATAAGCTTGCCTTGGTCCCTTCTATTAGGACTAGTACCTCGTAAAGTATGGGCTTGGTTGTTAGGTATAGTCATTACACTATTCACTTTACAAATGGTCTTATTTGTCTCGGCAATTACGACTTTAATTGGTTTTCAAAAAAGTAACTCCAGTGAAGATGTTCAGTCGGTCGATATGGTAAACGGAACGGCCAAAGTTTCCGAAGAACTTGAGCAATATCGTCCTATATTTGAACGGTATGCAGCCAAGTATGGGGTCTCAGAATATGTTGAGCTTTTACTGGCTTTTTCCATGCAAGAATCAGGTGGTCGTCTGAATGACGTCATGCAAGCTAGTGAGTCCCTAGGGCTACCTCCAAACACCATACAAGATCCTGAACGAAGCATAAAAGCAGGGGTCCGATACTTCTCCGAGATGTTAGAGAAAGCTGGTGGAGATGTAAAGTTAACCCTCCAGGCCTACAACTTTGGAGGAGGGTTTATTGATTATGCAAATAAGCACAACAATGGTGAATACAGCAAGGAGTTAGCGATCGAGTTTTCCCGTATGAAATACCAAGAATTAAAGCATACGGGAATGTATTCTTGTATCCGTCCTGAGTCTGCAGCTACAGGTGCTTGCTATGGTGATATCGGTTATATAGAGGCGGTTTTGAGTTACCTCGAAGGCGGTGTTATTGAAACAGATATTCAACCAACAGGGGACTGGGTGATGCCCATTGCAGGAACTATTACTCAAACATCGGATTACGGAATGCGTTCCGATCCTTTTGACGGAACACCAGCCATGCATAGAGGAATTGACTTTGCCTGCACGAACGCTATTACGCCCATACAGAGTGTAGATAATGGTGAAGTTGTTGAGGTAGAAAGAAGCAATTCAGGGTACGGAAATAACGTTCTTGTTAAACATGAAGAGGGCCTATATAGTCACTATGCTCATTTGTATGCGATAAGTGTACAAAACGGGGAGGTTATACAAAAAGGGGAAGAAGTCGGTAAGTGTGGAACGACAGGAAACTCTACGGGTCCCCACTTACACTTTGAAGTAATGACCAAGAATCAATACGGATCGGATATAAATCCTGCTCCTTATCTTGGCTTATAGGAAAGGGGTAAATATATGAGTAAACGAGTTCTTTTTAGTCTGTTTCTAATTCTATTAATTACATTGACAGCGTTTAATGTGTACGTTCAACGTACTGCTTCAAACGATAAACTACAGGCTGAAATGCAACATCTTCAAAAGGAAAATCAACAAATGATAAAGGAAAGGAAGTCCTTGAAAAAGACCTTGAATCGAATGGATCCTTCAAAGGTACAAGCACAACATGATGCATTGGTAGAGCAAGTTTCTTCTTTTATTGAGACAGCTTTTGTGCATGAAAAAGAGAACTATCAAAAACGAAAAGAACAGGCACAAGCGATAATGAGCAGTGATTTAGTGGACACTTTTTTTCCAACAGATAACTATAAAGCAAACACAAAAACAGCCGTGAATGACGTGGAAACTTTTATTAAAACAGGTGACCTCTCAAACAACCATGCAACAGTATTAGTCCGTTTAAAACATACGCTATATTCTTTGCAGAGTAATCGAAAGCAAGTCTCTCCTGTGTTCCTGGAGTTAAATGCTCAGCTTCAGAATGACCATTGGGTTATCACCGACTTTAAAGATGTTAGGAAGGAGAGAAATGAATGAACCGGCAAACGAAACTTATTACAGACAGCACCTCAAAAAAATATTTAATGGGACTAAGCGTCATGGCTATGGCGCTTCTTTTTTTCTTGTCTTCCGGCTTTCTATTTGGAGAGGAAGATCGCTCCAAAGTTCAACAAACTCCCCTGAATAAACCTTTGAATTTGCGAGGCGCTGGTGAGTTAAAGATAGAAAACTGGACCTATAACCCATCAAAAAAGCTAATGGTCGTAACTTTGAATATTGATAAATCCACGTCCTTACTGAATGATAAATTGAGCTTTGTTGCTCAAGAAAAAGAACACCCGAAACGTGATCTTCCAACTAAAGTAGAGTATCACGATGAGAGGCGATATGTGATTAGTATCCAACAGGTAAGTTCTTCTTTTGATGTCATGGCTTTAGATATAAATAAAGAAGAAACCAATAGCTTTATGTCAGGAACCGAAGAGCAAATCTCACTGAAAGGAGGTGAGGAAGAGAAGGAGTTAGCACGTATCTATACCGATCAACAAGAGGTGAAACAGGATCAAACGTTGAGCATTCAAACGGAGCAGGAATATGAAGTATCTGCCGTATCCTTAGACCTCCGTCAAGCGAAACAAAAAGTTACAGATAAGGAAAGACAAATCAAAAAAATCGAGGAGCAATTAAAAGAGATTGATCAGAAAATAGTCGAGCTAGAGTCTCAACGATTGTATGAAACTGAAAAGGTGAAAGAGCAAACGGATGCTCAAATTGCTCAATTGGAAAATGAAGTTGATCGGCTTCAACGAGAAGCCACAGAGCACGAAACAGCAATACAAGCATTACAAGAAAAGATCAAAATGTTGGAAGAGAAACGAGAGATGTTGACGATATAAATTCTGTTCAATGAAGAGTAAACATCAACACAGGCGCCACACATCTCCTGTGTAGGGGCAACACATCAAGGTGGATATACGAATGATTGTTCCTGTTTTAGCCGCACAGCGACCGCACATCTGGAGAATTTCTTGTTCCCTCGTTTTGCCCGGCTCTGCCGGGATTCACACGCTAAGTGGGAACAAAAACCCCTTATGCTCTTCTCTTTACTCACTAGTTTCAAGAACTTAATCAAAAGGAGGGACTTTCATGGAAATAAGAATTCGGTATATGGATCCGAAAACCGTTCAACGAATTGACGAACTTGCGAAGCAAAAAGGATTAAGTCGGCAAGAGTTTTTACATGCTCAGTTGCAACAGTTAGCTGTTTTTCGAGAGGAGAACAATCGTGAACAAAGACTCCAGCAGTTAGTCGATCGAAACATTCAAACGATGGCTCATTGTTATACAGCAATTCGAGAGATGAATGAGTTCTTACATTTTGATGAACCAGGTGAGGACGTATGAATGAAACTGTTATTCCGGGAGTAGTCTTAAAAACAAAATTTGTGACAGCCAATAAAAAAGGATTCCAAGATTATGTACAGTACGTCGATCGTGAAGAAGCAAAGGGAAAAGGGGAAGCTCATCGGTCCATGTTTAGTTTATATAATCACTATATGGACGATCCGGATAAAACATCTGCCTTGTTTACTCAGCAGTCGGATCGTTTATCGGTGGAAGGAAAACAGGGCATTAAATCATTGTTTGAACAGGCTCAAAAGAAGAATAGTATCATGTGGCAAGATGTTATTACATTTGATAATGATTGGCTTCAAAATCGAGGCGTTTATGATTCAAAAACGCACACCTTAGATGAAGATGCTTTGAAGCAAGTGACACGAAAATCTATGCAGGCCATGATGAAAAAAGAGGGGTTGCAAGAAAGTGCTATCTGGTCGGCGGCCATCCACTATAACACCGATAACATTCATATTCATGTAGCCACGGTCGAACTGAACCCGACTCGTGATCGTGGAAAGCGAAAACCGAAAACTTTAGACGCGATGAAAAGTGAAGTGGTCAATGGATTGTTAGATCGAACGCAAGAACGAAATCAAATAAACGCTTTGATCCGTGAGCACATGGTGAATCGTAAGAAAGATAATAGCAGCATGAAATGGAAAAACATAGAGATGAAACCTCTGTTTCTCGAAGTGTATAATCACTTGCCTAAAGATAAGCGACAATGGCACTATGGCTATCAGACTTTAAATCCTCTTCGATCAAAAATTGATGAACTAACAACAAGGTATTTAAATAAGTATCACGCCAAAGATATGAAGCAGCTGCATGATAAATTGGATCAAGAGGTGTGTGAATTAAAACGAGCCTATGGCGATGGACCTAAAGATAAAAAGCGCTATCAGCATTACAAACAAAACAAGTTAGATGATCTCTATAAACGAATGGGCAATGCATTCTTACAAGAAATGAAACGGTACGATTATCAGAAGTATTCTAGACAAACTATCAATACAAATGCTCCTTATAAGTCCATGCCTGCAGGGATTCATTTGCAACGTTCCTTAAGAAGCATTCAACGTTCGATGGGGCAAACGTATGATCAGTTTATCAATGACTTGGATCATCAGAAGTTGGAACAAGAAATCGAAAGAGAAAGGTAGGGGTACATGAATGAGAAAGCGTCAAAATGTCACGCTTCATGAAGAGACAATTGCGTTAATTAAAGAGTATCAGGAACAGCACCATATTCGTTATCCAGGTGAAGCTTTAGACCGTATGATTGACGAATGGGAATCCCAAAATGCAACCGATCATTCTCAAGAATATCTTCTGAGTTTGATGGCTCAACGATTCCAAGAAGTCTTTTCAGAAGAGATGAAACGGTTGCGGTTAGCAGCCAATCGAAGTGATAAAAATACGCAGGTACTTCTTGAATTAATGAATGGCTTTGCGATGGATCAAAACTTAGAAAGCTGTGTTACGACACCGATCTTTGAGAGCCAAGCGATGAAGGATGCGATACAAGCAGTAGAAGAAAGAATCAGTCATCAGCGTCAAAAAAGAATAAGCGCGACATAGATACAACCAGCATCAATCTTATGGTATTCATGAGAAATTATTAATAAAGGAGATGAATGGATGTTTTTGTTTAACAGTAATTATGAGATAGGTGTATTTAAGCGTTTAAGTGAAAATAACGAGCTTGTGATGGAAGTGGGCCAAGAGGTATATAGCCTGACATTAAATGATGAAGAAATGGCTGATCTTGAGCAGCATTTAATGAATCAAGAAAACTTGCTTATTCCGTTTAATAAATCAACCAAGGAACTAATTCTGGATACCCAACCAAACTACGATGAAGAGGAAATGGAAGAGCTTATGAACATCAGTGATGGAGCTGAATATCATGGCGAAGACTAAACGACCTTATAAAAAGAAAACGCCTGAACAGGTGAAAGAAGAGATCAATCATTTGACGGAAGGCATGGAGAAGAGCATCGCCAATCACTTTCATTCTCCTGAACAAATGAAAGATTATCTGGACTTTATGGGGAAGTTCCATCGATATTCCCCGCGCAATACAGCGTTAATCGATTCGCAGTTTCCTGGGGCTGAAGCTGTAGGTTCCTATGCATTCTGGAAAGAAAAAGGATTTCCAGTAAACAAAGGAGAGAAAAGTTTAAAGATTCTTGTACCCAATCGATTAGGTCAGCAATTTCAAAATGAAGAGGGCGAATGGAAACCTTTAAAGTATGCGACGAAAAAAGAAAAGCAATTAGTTAAAGACGGTCAACTCGACAAACGAGATGGCCGTCTTGTTTATTCTACAGGAAGTGTGTTTGATATCTCTCAAACATCAGCCACTCAAAAGGATCTACCCCAGATCTTTCCTAACAAATGGATTGATGGACAGGTTGAAAACTACAGTCAGCTTCGAAGAGGGATGGAGGATATAGCTGAGAAAAATAACATACGAATTGTAGAGCCTTATGAAGAGTTAGGGGCAGCCAAAGGAGTGAGTTATACCGGACGAGGAGAAGTAGCTCTTAATCCACGTAATTCGGAGCGTCAAGACACAAAAACGCTGTTACATGAACTAACTCATGCCAAACTTCATACAGAAGAAAACATGAATGACTATACCAAGCCGGAGAAAGAGTTTCAGGCGGAAATGACTGCTTATACCGTTGCTTCTTATTTCAAAATCGATACCAGTGACTACTCATTGGATTATCTGCATCACTGGACCAAAGACCATGATTTTAAAGACCATGAAAAGCTATTACAAGAAGTTCAGTCAACAGCTAAAGAATTCATTATGACCATTGAAGAATCAATGGAACAAGAAAAGGAAGGGGAGATAACTATGAGTGTTAAAGAACCAAAACATGAAATGGAAGAGGAAAGACAAGAAAGGGAGAAGTTACCTTCAGAAAAACTTCGGGATATGTACAGAAACCAAGTGAGCAAGTCTGAGAGGGATAGCGGGCCGTTTGGCAAGGAAGAAAAGCCAGAAGAGGAGTATTCCTGCCAAGACTTCAAAGACGCTTATAAGAAGGAGCTCATGAACTTTATTGAACCAACCGTCGGAAAAGAATTAGATAAAGAAGAAAACAATGACCGACAAGAACGTTTAAATCAGATGCGGGCTTTTCAAGAGACTCATAGTAAAGAAGAGGTGTATCAACTCAAAAAGGAATCTCTTCAAGAATTGAAAGAACTTCCATTAACGGATCGCGGAGAGCAACGCCTATCTCAAATCGAAAGTAAGTTGGACCGAGAATTCCATGAAGAGAAAGAAAAAGAAAGCACTACTTCGGTAATGAAGCATGGAAAGGGAAATAAGGAAGCATTTCAGCAGAAGGAAATGCAAAATGAAAAAGTAGAGGTTGAACGCTAGACAGGGAGTTTTCTCCCTGTCTTTTTTTATATCTAATTTTAGAAAGGAGGAAGTGCTGCATGGCCAAACATGTAAGCGCGGACCAAGTGGAGGTTGCTCGAAATGTGGATCTTGTAGACTATCTTCAACGTAAAGGGGAGCCATTGAAGAAAGAGGGAAGATACTACCGGCATCAAGTGCATGATAGCTTAGTAATTAAAGACCAATTGTATGCCTGGAACTCTAGAGACGAAAAAGGAGCTGGAGTCATTAACTTTGCGAAAATGTTTTATGGAATGAGCTTTCCAGAAGCGGTGCTCGATTTGAATGCGCAAGGTTATAAAATAAAAGACAACGTCCAAGAGGAAGAGCCTAAGGAGCCTTATCAATATCCTTCCCAGTATGAAGTGAACGATAGGAAAAAGGCTAAGGAATATCTTACGAATGAACGGAAAATTCACCCTAAGATTGTTAATTGGCTTGATAATAAAGGTTTAATCGCGCAGGACAAGCTCGGTAATGTGGTTTTTAAGTGGAAACATCAGGGAGAAATAGTGGGAGCAGACCGCCAAGGAACCTTTCCAATGAAGGATGGGCGATTCTTCAAGGGAATTGATAAGAACAGTCATGGTTCTGCAGGGTTTTCAGTAGATATTGGAAGACCTATTTCCATTTACCTTTTTGAAAGCCCGATTGATGCACTTTCCTATTGGAGTATTAAGAAAGAAAAGCTGCAAAACACGCGCTTAGTTTCCATGTCTGGGCTTAAGCGTCAGACAATGATAGATGAAATTAAACGAATGGGGAAAGAAGGTAATAAGGTAAAACAAATAACTTTTTGTACGGATAATGATAAAGCTGGAAGGGAGTTTGCTACAAAATATCACCGACTAATAACCCAAAGCAGAATTGATTTGCCTACTAATAAAGATTGGAATGTAGAGATTAGGAATAAGAAGAATATAGTAATGCAAAGCTCTTGTTCCCAAGCGAGTGAAAGGTAATATAGCGTTACTGTTATTTAATCTACTATAAGGTTTAATATCACATCAGGAGAATCATTAAATAGGTTTTTAAGATATTTATAGTAGTATTTTTTCTAAAATATTACAATTAATAGTGTATAATGAAACTGTGATATTTAGGAGAAAGGATTGATTAAATGGCTAGAAGTCAACTGCTAAAGGATTTAGTTGGGGGAAAAGAAAACATATTCTTTTGAGATTAAAAGTAATACTCTCCGACCTAGATAATGAAATAATTATAAATTGGATAGATGGGGAGTTACAAGGTTATAAAAGAATGAACGTTCCTGAGTATAGAATAATAAAAGGGGAACTAATGGGAACTTATATTTTAAATTACCAATATAAGTACACTAATGCTCCTGTTCCAGTAGAACATGTACTGGACGAAGAAAGGATTAATCAACTTAGAATTATAACTATAACTGATAGTATTACAACACTGCAAAACGTTCTAAATCACGAAAATAAAGATTATTATGGTAAAATCATTCCTACTGCCCTTTGCCATTATATTTCAACTGAGTTATTCCAAATTGCTGGAATGAGGGCAACTATTGCTTCTAATCACCTTGACGGAATAGTTTCAAAAGTGAAGTCTAAATTAGTTGAGATTGTAATGGAGCTAGAAAAACAATTTGATAATTTGGATGAAATGGATATAAAATCTCAAATCGAAGAAGATCATTCTAAGAAAAAACAAGTTGTCTTAAATATTGAGCAAATTATTTATGATGGTTCTATTAATGTAGGTGATAAAAATAAATTTAGCAAGTCAAGGTTTGGCCATTTATTTGGGGGTGAAAATGCTTGAAAATAAGTATTGGAGATAAAAATAAATTTAAAAATTCCTCAATAGGTCATCACTTTGGTCCGAACAAAGATAAAAAGAATTACACAGACAGACACCCTGTTATTATTTCATTTGTAGTTTCTTTTCTCGTTGGTTTTATTTTACTTTTTTCATTTTGGGATAAAGTGATTATTTGGATAGAAAGTTTTTTAAATTAGAGTGAGACATATTAGGCAGTATTAAGTAAATATTGGAGTTCGAAGCGAATTCAACATCTGGAATATCATTAATAGAAAGCAATAATCTATATTTGATTATCTAAAATATCAAGGGTAGTATTATCAAACTTAGGAAATGTGATTGATTCCTTAGCTGGAGTGGTATTACTTATGAAAAAATTTTTAATTAATTTATTTGATACTAATCAGTACTATTTTTATATATTAATTCTTGTGATTATGATGTTTTTGTTCAATAAATATCAAATATTGAATTCGATACTTACATACCTATTTCTAATTCTTATTTACACAAAAATCATTAGGTCTTCTATTCAAAAAGCTAATACCATTCTTAAGCAAATAGCCTGGCTATTGTTTATTCCGGCATTAATTTCATTATTACCTTTTGTTCCTATTGAGTCCTTATTTCCTAACATAGTGCATAATGATTATTTCTTTATTTCTGTATTTATAATTTTTTTTACATTATCTTGGGTACTTGCAGTTTTTGTTTTTGATCTCCACACAATTAAGGTTGCCATACAGGTTATTAACGCACTTTTTTTAAGTATTTTAAGCATAACTTTTCTTTTGTATTTTACTTCAGATGCTTTAGTTAATTTGTTAAGTAAAGAAATTATTGTAGAGATGCAAAAAGAGAATCTTGGAATAGAAACTTTTTTAGATTTACTTATAAAAGCTATAACAATACCCTATGTACTTGCTGGTATATGGGCAAATGTAGGAATTACTTATAAAGAGTATCTTGTTTCCAAAAAATGTGAATAAAGCCTTTTATACAAGGTGAAATATCTTTGACCTAAGAGTATAGAGGGTTAAACAAAGAAGAGTCGATTGCTTTTGGTTAACTAATTGGATAGGGTGGATTAAATTGTGGGCCAATACCTTTAACTTATATAGTTTAATTGATAATTGGTATAATATCGATTTCGAAGTATTTAAAGAAATTTTCACTTATATAAGTCCTTTTATTGGTCTTTTAGGTGGTTTTCTAATAGCTAGGAAATCGTTTATGTGGCAATTAAAACAACAAGAAATAAATGAGGAACAGTACATCGTAACATTAGTGGAAAGAAGCTTAGATGAGATGGTGTATAATCAATCAGTTATGGAAATTATGCTTGATGCTTTTAATCAAAGCAATAGTTCAAGAAATGACCATTGGGAATGGTTAGAAACAATCGCAGACTCATTACAATTTAATTCAATTAAAGTATTATTAAATAATGTCACAAAACAGAACAGGTTAGAACTTGCAATTGATCAATTATACGTATCGTTTCATGAAACACTTGCTTGTTATAACGATATAAAACAAGGGTATGCAAAACACCGTTTTCTATATTCATTTAAATCAGATTCAAGAACTGCCAATGAAACCTTTGAAAATATTAAAAATAATCTTTCCCTTACCATAAAAGGATCACGTAACTATGCTGAAATAGTCTCGAAGGAGCTAAACAGTGTGCGTGATGGAGAAATAAAAGCGAAATAGAACTGTATTTATAAATAGAATAGTAGCGGTTTATTTTTAGGCATTTATTAATAGGTTCTTATCTTGTTGTTAATTAAGTTTGTTAGCTGAATTTTTGGTCAGCTTTTTTTAAACGTGAAAGCATTAAAATTGCCAAAAAGTAAGGTACTTATAAGGGTGGAAACTAAGGATACCATGCCGGGGCTAAAGGAAAGGATAAAGTGATTTATGATGAAATCGTACGGTTAATTCACATGAATGAGATGTTAGATTAGGTCAATTAACTAGTTCATAGTATTGTAAGGAATATAATGGTAAAATTGTAATTGGATTGTTATTTCAATACAATCCAATAATACTATTATTTAGGGTGGATCTAACTATGCAATCACAAGTAGAACATACAAGGTGGTTACTTGACACTGGAAAAACAATTAAAACTGAAGATGGTCGTGATATAGATGTATGGGAATTTAGGCATGAGGATGATGAAAATGTATTGAGTCAATGGGCAAATCATTTTAGAAATCATTATTGTACTGATGAGGAAATAGATTTTTTAAGAAATGGTACAGGACTGACAAGATCTGAATACCTGACAGAAATTAAATTTCCAGATTCAGCAAAGCCCCCTGGACCAAGTATTAGAGCAGGGGACTTTGCTGAAATTTTGGTGTCAGATTATTTAGAATATATATTAAATTACTGGGTGCCCCGTACTAGATATTCTGACAAAACAATAAGAAATGAATCCTCTAAGGGTTGCGACATAATAGGATTTAAGTATGTTGATGAAAATGAAGAATCACTAGATGATACATTAACTATATTTGAAGCTAAAGCTCAATTCACTGGAAAAAAACCGAAGACTAAGCTGCAGGAGGCCATAGAACATTCAGCAAAGGACCAAGTTAGAAAAGCTGAATCACTAAATGCAATTAAACAAAATTTTTATAGAACTAGTAACTTAGAAGAAGCTCTAAAAATAGAAAGATTTCAGAATAAAGTAGATAATCCTTTTAAAGAATTATCTGGTGCAGTTGCCCTATTCTCTTCTACGGTTTTTGATGAAGATGTCATCTCTAAATGTAATGCAACTGATCACCCTAACTTAGAGAACCTTGAACTTTTAGTGGTCCATGGTAATGATATGATGAATCTAGTTACTGAATTATACAGGAGGGCAGGGGATGAAGCCTGAAAATAAATCCAAGTCGTTATTGGGCGTCACTCGTTCTAAAGCTAAAATGTATGAATATGGTATACCTGATAAGGATCATATAAATATGTCAAGAGACCCAAACGAATTATTTAGTCTCACGATAGGAATGCTAGGAGATTTAGCAGCAAAAATTAATAATGGAGGGATTGAAAAAGAAATCTTAAACGAACAGCAGAAAAACCTCCAATTTTCAGCACACTTCTTTGATACCTTTAATGAATCAAAAATACAACATGATATTGAAGAGTATTTACTACTACTCGGCTCAGCATCCTACTTTCTATGTGATTTACACGGAAGCTCCAAAGTCTTGGTGAATAGGATAAAAGTAAATAAACTTAACCTTCAGTGTAATGATTTAGATTTTTTATTGTATAGAATATTAATAGGGGACTTTAGCAGTCCATTAAATTTAAGTGCCAATATTTATGAAGCACTTATTTCTAATATAATTGTTTATTTAAAGAATTTCTTTGAGAATGGAAGATATCAAAAGGAATTACTAGATACCGTAAGCAATCTAAGAGGGTTGGTGTACAACAATGGTTTTCCTCGTGAATTATTGTTTGTAGATGTAATAGGTGCACTTATAAAGAAACGACTAGAAGATTCTGTTTGGAACTCTCTCCCAAAATATACTGGTATAAGCGTCGAAGAGTGGTCCCATGTTTTTAGAAAGGGGAATTTTGTTAACGAACTTTGGCCTGCCCAACGTCTTTTGGGTGAGAATGGAGTATATAATGGAGAATCTGCAGTAGTACAAATGCCGACTAGTGCTGGAAAAACAAAGTCTACAGAAATAATAATTAGAAGTGCTTTTCTATCAAATAGAACTTCTTTAGCTGTTATTGTTGCTCCGTTTCGAGCTCTTTGTAGTGAAATTACAAATGAATTAAGTAGGATTTTCAGTGGAGAGAATATTAGTGTTGATCAGTTGTCAGATGTGCTTTCTATCGATTTTGATTTAAGTAACTTTTTAAATCAAAATCAAGTGTTAGTTGTTACACCAGAAAAGTTACTGTACATTTTACGAAGGTCTCCTGAACTTGGAGAGAAAATTGGTCTATTGATATATGATGAAGGTCATCAATTTGATAATGGTAAGAGAGGAATTACTTATGAGCTATTATTAGCATCTTTAAAAAATGTTGTACCCAAAAGTGTACAAACTATACTTATCTCTGCGGTAATCAGTAATGCTGAGGAAATTGGAAAATGGTTAAATGGCGATGATGGAAAAGTGATCTCGGGTACTTATTTAACACCTACATATAAAACAATAGCCTTTGCTAGTTGGGTTGATCAGCTAGGACGTATGGAGTTTGTAGACATAAAGAACCCTGAAAATAATGAATTTTATGTTCCAAGGGTTATTGAGGAAACAAAACTGAGCCTCAAAGGAAAAGAAACTAAGGAACGTTTTTTTCCTGATAAGAATAATGGAAATTCTATAGCGAGTTATCTAGGTTTAAAACTTATATCTAATGGCAGTGTAGCAATTTTTTGTGGTACTAAGTTAAGCGCTACTAGTCTTTGCAACCTTATAATAGATGCCTTCGATAGAGGAATTAACTTCCTGAAACCTATAGAATACTCTAATCAAATAGAGGTTATTAAAATACACGAGTTGTATAAAAGTAATTTAGGATTGGATTCCGCTGAAACCAAAGCAGCGGAAATAGGCATTTTCACACACCACGGTAATGTACCAAATGGAATAAGACTCGCAGTAGAGCATGCTATGAAAGAAAATCAAGTGAAGTTTGTGATTTGTACATCTACTTTGGCTCAAGGTGTAAATTTACCAATTCGATATTTGATACTTTCTAATCCGTATCAAGGTGCAGAAAAAATAAAGGTGAGAGACTTTCATAATTTAATTGGACGTGTGGCACGATCAGGTATACATACTGAGGGAAGTATTATATTTGCAGATCCTAAAATTTATGACCAAAGACAAAACAGAGTGTCTAATTGGAGATGGAAACAAGTTAAGGACCTTTTAGAAGAAAATAAATCTGAACCATGCATAAGTACCTTAGACTCGCTTTTTGAACCACTTGAGAGCGATAACAAGAAGTATTATATTCAAATGGGTCCATTAGATTTTGTGACTATTTATGTTGAAGATAAAGAGAGGTTTAATAACTAAGCTGATGAACTAGAACAAGATGGTTTTTCGAAGAATGGACTAAGAAACCAAATAGGTTGGAGATTAAACATAATTCAGTCTATAGAAAGTTATCTAATGAGCTTCATGGATGATAGCACTGAATTAGGAGATGAGGAAATAATTTTGCTTTCAACTAGTACTTTATCTCACTTTATTGGTAATGAAGATAAAAGGGAGCAAATTGAAAAGTTATTTGAGCTTTTACTAACCAATATAAAAGAAAAAGTTAGGGATGAAGAGAAAAGAGTTATTTATGGTAAGACATTATTTGGTGTAGATATCTCTATAGATATAGAAGAATGGACTTATAGAAATCTTGAAAATATTAGGTCGTGTAGAAGTTATGATTGTTTACTAAAACTAATATGGCCAATAATGAAAAAACACATTAATAATAAAACCTTTAAGAAAGTTGAAGATAAAGATATATTATTGGATTTATTAATTGGTTGGTCAGAAGGGTACTCTTATAAGCTTTTATTTGATATGGTTTCTAATTCTGGTGCGAAATTACAATCAGAGAAACAGACGCGAAATATCAACCTAGGCCATCTAATAGAATTATGTGATAATGCATTTTCTTTTGATGCGTCACTAATTATTAGTGCTGTTACAGATGTAGTAGAATTTCTTCATCCTCGTGAAGACACAGTATCAGAAAATTTAAAAACCCTGCAAAAAAAGGTGAAATACGGATTACCAAATAAGTCCTCAATTATTTTTTATGAGCTAGGTTTTTCTGATCGAGTTATATCCCAGGATTTATCAGAAAATTTTCAAGGAAGTTATCCTACAAGAAGTAGATTAATAAGAGGAATAAAAAAAAGGTATAAAGAAATAACCAGAATATTATCAAAATATCCATCCTATTACCAATCAGTTATGTCTAATATATTTAATGTTAATTAATACACATATTCATTGACATTATTAAAGTTAAATTTATGGTTTTGTGAAATAATATTTGCGAGAAAATACTGACGCTAAATATATCGGTAAGTAATGGAGGGCACCTGATGTGAGCAAATCTGACAATTATGACCTTATTCTTTCTTCTATATCTAACATAAAAGACGATTATGACAAGGTTTTACTCGAACTGAGGGATTTAGATAATAGGCAAAGGAATAACTCAATCGGGTGGATATTTAAACCTTTGGTCAGAGGATTATTAAATTATACCCCATTCTTTCCAAGTAACTCGAATTCCTTAATTACAAAAGTCACTTCATCATCAATACTGCAACATATGGGACTGGTTGCTTTTATTACTGGATCAATTAATCAATTCAATAATTTGACTAACACATTATTGTTAATTGCTACAGTTTTGTTTTATTGTATCTCTGTAGTCGTTAATTTCAAAAGGGAAATTACAGTTTTTGATGAGTACTTTGATATTTCTGCTTTTAGGAGTCTGGAAAAACTAATCCATACAAAGTTGGTATCTAAGTATATAGAGTCTGCACCATTCACTTTTGGGTTACTTTATGATTACATCAAGGATCTTTTACATAATTCAAGTAAACACCTTCAAGAAGTGTACAGTGACCTACAAGATAAAGAAAAAAAGCTCCAATTACTGCAAACAGAGCTTGAAAAATCCAAGTTGCACGTTGGTGAAATGAGTAAATCTCTTAAGTATCAAATAGGGTTACAAAGTCATTTGAATAAGACTATTCTTAGAATTATTGATGGTAACTTTAATAAAGAGGATTTACATTTAGTATGTAACTTTTCTCTCTTTAGGGAGGAGGGAAATATTCTCACATTAGATGCTTCTCATGGTCTTACTAGAACTCCATCTAATTTAAAATTGGATAATTTAACTGAAAGTCAGAAAGATTGGGCTGTAATAAGGGCATATTTAGATGAAGAGGAAGGTATATATGAAGATATATCCCATAATAGGAAAATCGTTTCCCAACGGTTTCGTATGGTGGATAATACAATTTATGTATATAGCTACCACTATGATAGTCATAGAGATGAGGATTATGGTATAATAAAAACACAGGAAGCCTCTAAGACAATATATACTCTAATATCTTATTGGCATTCTGAATGTATTGCTAAGGAGGACGTACGTGATGAGAGAAGCAAAGGTAATTAAAAAAGTTAATGGGTTGACGTCGTCCCAGGATATATTACGGGATGCTAAAGAATTAGAGAGAAGTATCGATGTAACCCTGAGAGAGACCAAGTCTCGAAATAGTATCTCCAATAATCAAGAACATGAAAAATTTCTTGCGCGGCTAAAAGAAATGGAACAAGCGTTAATGCATAGCTAAAGAATTAGAAAGAACTATCCATGAAAATTGGATAGTTCTTTTTTTATTGAGGGACAATATGATGTATAAAGCTTTCATTTAGGAGAGTGTCCCTATGAGTAAGGATAAGCCAAATAAAAAAGTGGTTCCTTTATTCCCTGTATCAAGAGTTAGGAAAGTTGAGGTTACTTCTGCAAGAGACCTTATTAAAAAATCTGACCAACTTATTAATGAATTAGATGATTTACTCGAAACACTTAAAGATAATAAGTAACTGTCCTTGCTTTCAACTTTATTAAACAGATATTGCTTAAAATTATAGATATCAAAAATGTGGAGACTAGTGTTGTACTAAGTCCCTACTGAAATTTAAAGATGAAGGAGGAGGTCATCAAATGACATACTTTATGGCATACTATAGCTAATAAATTATTATATTTCTTTACAAAATACGTAGGAACCTTAATAGTAAAAGTAGAATAATACTCTTATTTTGGATGTTATTTTGCTTTATTTAGTTAGGTGAATCCATGGGCGGCATGATGTAAGCTGTCCTAAACCCTTTGCTATACAAGGATTTGAAACCCTAAAATTGAATATTGACTGGATTTTTGATATCTAAGTCTCAATCTAAAAGCCTCTCAGAAGTCTAATATACTTTGAGAGGCTTTTTACTTCTTCATATGAATTTTGTTATGGGATAATAAAAATCCAATTTTATTTATGGGAGGATAATTTTATCGAATACAAATTTAACCCTACAGACGTAATATATTCAGGAAAGATCACTTTAACGAGAAAAGATTCGTATATTATCTTAGAAGGTACAATCACAAACTTGTTCTCTTACAAATATAGGATCAAAGTAGAAGGCGAAATTATTGAGAAAAGTAACAAGATAGGCCCTTTTGACGAATTGTTAGGGGATTACAATATTGAAGCTGACAACTTGTATGGTAAGATATTGGTTTACAAGACAACTGGGGATATAATGTTTGGACAAATCACCAAAGAACTTACTACTTGTCTAAATGATATAAATAAGTTGAATTTTGAACTTGTTAACCTTAGAGAAATTGGGAGTGAAGTAATTCATACTGAAAATACTTCATATAGAGGTTTTTCTTATTTAGAGTTAAATGGTTGGGTAATTGAATTACGATTGAAGAATTCATATAAAAAGTTGTATGAAGAGTTGAAAGAATATGGGGGATTTGCTCAAACTCATGAAGGAACGGTTTATCGGAAAGATAAAAGTTCCTTTGATTTTATGGAAGTGAGAGCTACTATGGAGGAACTATTCTCTTATCTTTCGTTTACTTGCGGTAGAAGGATTTATCCGTCTTATTATAAGGGAGATAAGAACGGCAATACAGTTTATCAAAGGTATGAAGCAAGGTTAATCGACCAATGGAGTACTCCACATACCTGGTACCCAAAAATTGAAAAAGAAATATACCAAGATTTATTTGAGGGTTATTATTCATTATGGCAGCACGAGGTTTGGAAGCCGTCTAAAAATATTTTATTAGGAACTTATTTAGAGTGCTTTTCACAAGTGACTCTTGAAAATCGTATTTCTTCGATTCAAATTGCGTTGGAACTAATTACACGTGTTTATTTAGTAAATTATAAGTGTGTAATATCTAATAGAAAATTCAAAAAAATGGATACAAAGGAGCGATTTAAACTTCTTTGTACCAATATGGAAATCTCTTTAGAGCATCCTATAGAATTTTTAGAAAGGCGCAACGGAAATTTCAATGACCCAATTAGCTTTTTTGTGGATATCAGAAACTCCTTAGTTCATTCCAAGAAAAAGATAGAGCTATCCCATAATAACCTGGTTAGTGCATATTATATTGGTTTATGGTTATTAGAACTTTGCTTTTTGAGGCTGTTTAATTATTATGGGAAATATAAAAACAGATTATCAAAAAGTAATTGGGAAGGCGACGTTGATTTAGGAGGCTGTTATTATTTAGTTCCATGGCACAACCATTAAATATTATTACTACGATTATGCTATGCAGGTTTACACTAAATAAACTATTAAACCTGAATAAATAAACCACTTTTGCCCTGTGAATTGGGGTTAAATTTCTTAATAAATTCTAATTTTGAGCTTAGTCTAGTGCACCCTTCATAAGATCACTGTGTGCTTGATGGGAGACAAGGAATAGCAAGAGTAACTGTTGTGGTAGAGCATGAATTTACCATAATTGAGACATCTAAGGGAAAAACTGCTAAAATCAAATGTGAAGAAGGTGAATTGTTTTAGGAAGGTGTGCTCGTATGAATGAAATAAAAAATATAATGGAAATTATACCTATTCCCTCATATTTTGTAATGGTCATAGTAATTATATTTAAATCTGCACCAATTTCTACTTTGACGGCTGATCCTCTAGAAGAAAAACTGTATTCGAAAGAAAAAAGGTCTGTCTTAAGTATACTTAAACATTCTTTCTTCACATTTATATGGTTTATGTTATTTTACGGTTTAGCTAGTAGTATTAAAATCTATCTTTGGGTAGCGATAATTAGTATGGTTCTGCTATTAGGTTTGTTTATTTATCTTATTTCTACGGAAATAAAACCGGCACTAAAAGATAGGTATAGGCTCAACGTTTTTTTAGTAGCGTTATCAGTACTATTATTAGCGGTGAGTTTCCTTTTTTTCATTCCTCCAATAGATATCGAGAATGATAGTAACCTAAGTATTTTGAATTCCCTAGCTTATTGTCTGACATTTGGTTTGGTTATGCCTATTCTGTTGAAACCAGGAGCTCTCTTAATTAAATGGTCAACAATTAAAGCTTTTTATTTTAAAGAAGTATGCCCTGAAACAGAAAAGGAATGGGTTTGGTATATACATTACCCAATTAATAAAGAATTTGTTCTGATTGGTAATGAAAAATATCCGATAAGTTCTGAAATAAAAAAAATTATCTCCAAAGAAAAGTTAATGGATCAAATCATTTATTCAATAGATATTGATTCAAAAGACAATGGTGCAAAAGATACTGACTCATCGGAAAAAAATTGGCCGAGATAGGGAAGCCTGAGGACGCAAATTGAGAGCTTTACGTTCTTGGTTTGTGTTCTCTTTTTATTTGTCTAAGGAGGAAATAAGCAAAATTATATTATTCAGTGGAAAAGTAATATATAGAAAGGATAAATGGTCAGAAGCGAGGAATTTATCGCTCGGAGAAGATATATGGTTAGCTTAATGGAAGGGGCGAGATTAAAGATGAACAAAAAACAGGTTGAGAATGTATTGCGTGATTACAACTGGATGATCAACGAGATTAAGAGACAAAGAAAATTGCTTGAGGGTGCAGGTACCAATCTTGTAGCTCAGTCTGGAATCGAATCGACTCTTCCAAAAGCTAAAGGGGAGATAGGAGATCCAGTAGCTCGTGAGGTAATCCGTCGAGATAAGAAACATACTTGGATTTTTAAGCTTGAGAGAAAAGTTCTATACATCCAGGAGCGAATGTTGTTATTGAAGAGGAAAGAGAGAAGGCTGTCCTGAGAATATATTTCATTATTTTGGATAATCATTAAAATGGAATAAAAGCCGCTAATACTCAACTAAATTAGTGGCTATTTTAACTAATTTACTTAGGCGAAACTATGGGCAGCATGATGTATAAGGAATAATCCTATTACATTAATGGCTCCTATACTGTAGACCGGATATGGTATTGCCTGAGAACATCGTATTAAAGTGAAACATAGATTTGCTACTTGTTAATATCATATATATCTTTGGGGCAGAATTTCATTATTTAAGCCCCATTTTTATTTGTAACCATCCACGTCCTGTTTCTTCCATATGCACTCCAACAGCCTTCTTGGTTGTTGGTTTTTTTGTTGCCGAATTGTTGCCCAAATTAGGCAACAAGCCTCCTTTTTAATCCTAAAAGAACCTAAAGCTATCTAATTTAAGTCTACAAACTTGCCATTTCATCGCATTTTACATAAAATGAAAATATAATATCATAACGATTCCATCTTCGGGGCAGGGTGA
>NZ_JBIEKI010000018.1:0-73384 GCF_043497085.1 Halobacillus sp. B23F22_5
AGGTCGTGAAACGACCGAGGAGGCTTGCCAGCTCCCCCACAGGAAAGCGAATCGTTTCCCAGCCGCCCTTACTCCTGACTCGGTAACGGACACGAAATATCTCGAAATCAAGTCTTCGACTTTTCGGCCCTATTGTGGAATAAGCCTTTTATAAAAAATCTAACAGCGTTTAACAAAGCCTAAAGAGAAAATGAGGTGATTTAATGGCATTTGTATTTGAAGGAGTAGACCATGTCCAACTAGCAGCTCCAGAGGGTAGTGAAAATCAGGCTAGGAAGTTTTTTGCAGAATTATTGGGAATGGAGGAGGTCGAAAAGCCTGAAGCATTAAAGAAAAGGGGAGGAGTATGGTTCCAGTGTGGAAATCAGCAGATACATATTGGGATAGAAAAAGACTTCAGCCCTGCCAAAAAAGCTCATCCAGCCTTGGTCGTTAAAAATATCGATCAACTGATGAGCCACTTGAGCAAAAAAGAGGCAGCGTACCAAAAAGATGATAAGCTGCCAAATGCAAAACGTATATACTTAGAAGACCCTTTCGGTAACAGGATAGAAATATTGGAATGGCAGAGTTGACAATATCACGTCAACTCTGTATTAGTTTCTTTTGAGGATTCCTTGAAAATCTATCGAGGAATTCAACACAATGAATATCAGAATCAACCGGATATTTATAAGTTTGTTCGTAAGTTTCATGGCCTTTTCCTGTTATAATAATCCAATCACCTGGTTTGGCATTATCCCAAGCGTGTTTAATTGCCTTGGTTCGATCATAAATGACTTTCCCTGAACTAGTGCCATGGGTGTAGTGCAAGTCTTTTAATTCTTTTTCCATTGCTTCAGGTTTTTCCCCGTATAAATCATCTCCGGTCAATATATAACGTGTAGCAGTCGAAGCACTCACACTCAACATTTCTTGTCGCTTGGTCCGATCTCTCCCGCCTCGGAATCCGAACACGTGTATGATACGTTGTGCTCCTTCCTTTCTAGCTGTGTGGAAAATGTTTTCCAGCGCGTCAGCTGTATGGGCGTAATCGACGATTATGGTTGCACCTTTAGGGTGTTTATATTCCTCAAATCGACCTGGAACGTGTAGTTTCAATGCCAGTGTCTCTGTGATGGAATCCCACGCTATTCCTGCTAAATAGGAAGTATAAGCTGCAAAAGTAGCATTATGGAAGTTATGCACCCCTGGCATTTGCAGGGAAAGGGATATTCGCTTATCATCAATGATCAGTTGTCCTGCTTCAGGCTCTACAATCACATCATCCGATTCGGATGAATCCACTGTATAAACCTGTTTTCCCTCATGTTTCAATCTTGCTGCCAGTTTTTTTCCCCATTCTTGACCGGTATAGATGACTGCTGTCCCGTCAGACTTCAATTGTTGGAACAAGCTGGCTTTTGTTTCAAAATAATCTTCCATGCTTGAATGGTAATCCAGATGGTCATGTGCCAAGTTTGTAAATACTAGATGATCGAAGAAGAGACCATGAACCCTACCCTGTCTAATTCCATGGGAAGATGCTTCCAGTATAGCGACGTCATCCTTACTTTGTGATAGAAGTTTATAAAACGTCAAAGGATCAGGCGTGGAATTACCTGATTCATGGGCTTCACTATTTACGATATAAGAGACTGTCCCAAAGGTAGCGCACGAGTATCCAGCCTGTTCGAAAATACTTTTCAACATATAAGTGGTGGTTGTTTTTCCATTCGTACCAGTAATTCCAATCAGTTTAGGAAAAGGCTTGTCTTTCATATAAAAGCTTTTAGCTACTTGAGCCAATGCTTTTCTGCTGTTTTCAACCTTAATATAGGGGATGGAAGTGTCAGTATTTTCTTTTTCACCAATGACGAGAGATGCTCCTCCATCTACAGCACTTTGTATGTAATTATGACCATCGGTATTATGGCCTGGAATCGCTACGAATAACGTTCCTGGTCCTACTTTACGTGAATCGCAGGAAATATCAACAATGTCTGCAGACATTGCTGATGAGCTGGTTGCAATATGATGTTCGATGTTTTTGAGTAGTTCAGCTGCTTTCATGCGCATGTATCTCCTTCATGGTTCGTGGGTGAATGTATTACTATTGTATAGACAAATTCACCACCCTTCAAACTCCTACATTGAATTCCTCTCCTTATTTTATCTCTTTCTATTGATTTCATCAGCAATTGTAATAAAAATTTAGTCAAAGAAATATTTTTGTAATCCTTAACCCGTTCTGTACACTTTATATAGTTTAAACTGTATAAATTTTGTGTTACAATCAATAAACGTGTGAAACATTAGATGAAAATTTTGTTAGTTGGTTTATTTTAGAAGATTTATATCACAATAATATTAAAAGGAGGAAAAATATGAAGAACCTACGTAAATACTTATCTGTTTTATTATTGTCTCTGGTCCTTATATTAGCTGCTTGCGGTGGGAATGATTCGGGTAGCGAAGACGGTGGTGGTACCAGCGGTGATGGAGAAGAAAAAGGTACAATCTCAATTGGTATGAATAACTGGGCTGAAAATGTCGCGGTTTCTAACATGTGGAAAATTATATTGGAAGAAAAAGGATACGATGTGGAATTAAAGAATGTGGAAAAAGGGGCACTATATGAAGCTTTATCTGCCGGTGATCTTGATATCGGTATGGAAATTTGGCTTCCGAATACCGATAAGCCTTTCTATGAAAAATTCGAAGATGAAATCGATTGGCGGGAAACGTGGTATGAAGGTACCGATTTAGCTTTGGTCGTTCCATCCTATGTAGAAGATGTAAATACCATTGAAGATCTGAACGCTCATAAAGAGAAGTTTGATTCACGAATTGTAGGAATTGATGCAGGAGCCAGTATCATGAATTTAACCGACCAGGTCATCAAGGAATACGATTTGGACTATTCTTTACAGGCATCATCGGAACCTACCATGATATCCGAATTAAAAAATAGTATGGAAGATGAAAAGCCTATTGTTGTGACGCTTTGGAAGCCGCACTGGACCTTTTCTGAAATGGATTTGAAAATTTTAGAGGATCCTAAAAATATTTATGGCGACTCTGAAAACATTTCTTACGCAGCTCGTCTAGGGCTGGAAGAAGATCAGCCACAAGTAGTGGAATGGTTTGATAAATTTATGCTTAATGACGATCAGTTAGGAAGTTTGATGGCAGAAATTAATGAAGCTGAATCCGCTGAAGAAGGCGCAAAGACATGGATTGAAGACCATCGTGATTTAATTAAAGAATGGACTGGCGGTACTGAGTAATAGCCAGGCTGAAGACCTGTTTCCTAATGAGGGAGCAGGTTTTTTGTTAGAAGAAATGCCCTGCTCAACTATATGTTAAGGGGGGAGAACAAAATGAAGGAAATTTAATCGTTCCATCATTTCCAACGGTATAAATAGGAAAGTATACAGCTCTAATCTTAATACCCCTTCCTCTCAAGGGGTACTTTTTTATGGGAAATTTAAGGGAGCAGGTTTGAGTATAAGTTATCGCGGTTACATACGTAATAGATAATCAGTATTTAACAAAGGAGTAGATGTAGCCTTATGGATATGAATAAAGAAATCAAAAAGTTGGAAAGTGTTTATTTAGAAAAACCACAGCGTGTATTCAGCATGTATTTAAATACAGATCCGTCTGATCCTGATCAACAAGGCGGAGAATGGAAAATCCACTTGAAAAATGGCTTGAATAATTTCGAAAGTTATTTAAAGGAAGATGGGGATTCAGATGAAAAACGAAATTTCTGGGCAGTAAAAGAAAAAGTAGAAAATTATGTCCATGAAAATGAACAAAATTTTGCTAAGAGTCTGGTCATCTTCGCTACTGCGGATGATACAGTATGGTTTGCTGAACGTTTTCAGATGCCAGTCGAAACTGAGTTCCATTGGGAAGAGACAGCGAAATTGGATCAGTTGAAAAAGATGTATGATCAGTTCCCTAAAACAGGAATTATTTTGACTCAAAAAGAAGCAATCAAGATTTTGGATACAGAACTGGGGACTTTGAAGGAAACACAATTGTTTGAATTGGACCTTGATACGGAAGATTGGAAACAGCACACTGGCCCGCATCGTGCACAGCCATCTATGGGTTCAGGTGGAAAGAGTACCAAGCAGGAACAATTCCAGGAGCGCTTCGAAGCTAACCGCTATCGTTGGTACAAGAGCCTTGCACCTAAATTGGACAAGCTTGCTAAGGATAATCAATGGGAGCGTATTTATGTCGTCGGTGATAAAGAGGAAGCGGCCGACCTGACAGAAAATATGAATAAAGAAATTAACGATGTTGTTAATAAAAATATGCTCGACCATGAAGAGATGAAAGTTATCAATGAAGTAGTAAGTCAATAAAAAAAAATGCTTGCAGGATTTCCTGCAAGCATTTTTTAATGCTTTAACAAAGTTTAACCTGTCCAAATCATTAGAGTAAAAGAAACACTTTAGGAATTGGAATTAAGCCAAGTTTTCTAATACTTGATTGGGGAACCAGGGCCAAGATCGATTCCGAACATCATCCATACGATAAGCATAAGTGTCCATGCAATCAAGAAGACGATGCTATATGGGAACATCACAGAAATCATAGTACCAATGCCCATTTTCTTATCATACTTTTGCGCAAATGCAATGATGATTGCAAAATATGTCATCAATGGAGTGATGATATTAGTAGTTGAATCAGCTACACGGTACGCCATCTGAGTGAGTTCCGGTGAATACCCAAGCTGCATCATGATTGGTACGAAGATAGGAGCCATCATCGCCCATTTGGCGGAAGCACTACCAATGAATAAGTTGATCGTCGCAGATACCAGGATAAAACCTAATATCAATGGGATACCTGACAAGTTGGCTGCCTCCAGGAATTCTGCCCCATAGACACCAATGACAAGCCCCATGTTAGTTTCTGAGAAATATGCAACGAATTGACCTGCTGTAAAAGCAAGAACAATAAACATCCCCATAGTAGCCATCGTATCAGAGAGCTGGTTTGCTACGTCTTTATCATTACGGATTTCTTTTGTTGCGATTCCATAAAATAAACCGGGGATGAAGAATAAAATGGTAATAATCGGTACCAATGAGCCCATAAATGGAGACTGGATGATTTCTCCATTTTCCCCACGTAATGGTGCGCCTTCAGGTACGATTAGCAGCGCCATAAGAACTACCGTCACAATGACTGAAATACTTGCCCATTTCAAACCTTTCTTTTCTAAAGCATTCAGCCCTTTCAAATCTTCTCTGTATTCGCCTTTATATTCGCCTAAGCGGGGTTCCACAATTTTTTCTGTTACCCAGGCGCCAACAATGGACAATAGGAATACAGACACAATAATAAAGTAATAGTTCATTGCAATATTCATTGTTTCTGCATAAGCCGGATCGATGATTGCTGCAGCGTCAATCGTCATTTCACCAAGCATTGCGTCAGTTGCGGATAAGAACAAGTTGGCACTAAAGCCTGCTGATACCCCGGCAAAGGCAGCTGCGATACCTGCTAAAGGATGTCGGCCAATTGCTGCAAAAATAACAGCTCCTAACGGTGGAAGCACGACATAACCTGCATCGGAAGCGACGCTGGACATAACCCCGGCAAAAACTAGTCCGAATGTGATCAAACGTTGCGGCACGGATAAAACAAAACCACGTAACAGGGCACTGATAAGACCTGTACGTTCAGCAATACCGATACCAAGCATAGTAACCAGGACCACGCCTAATGGAGCAAAGCCGATAAAGTTCTCTGTCATACTGGAGAAGAGATACTGAATACCTTCTTCACTCAACAGGTTTTTTACTTCTACCATTTTCCCTTCTTCTCCCGGATGCTCTACGCTGATCCCGAAGCTGGAAACGATAGCTGAAACAAATATGACTACTAATGCTAAAATAGCAAATAAGGTGACTGGATGGGGAAGCTTATTACCAACAACTTCGATTCCGTCCAAAAATCGTTGGAACATTCCCTTTCTTTTAGTCGCCAATCTTAAGCACTCCTTTCTTTACCAAAAAAACCAAAATTCTGAAAGTTTTTTAAGTTTTTGGCATAGTATTTTTTGTCGAATACTAGTATATAAGCATAAAAAAATAATTTAAATACGTTTGGAAAAAATAGAAATGTTCAATTAATTCAGAAATAATGATAACGGTTTCATGTTCTGGAATGTGTAAGTATGTTTTAGTCGCAAAACCCTAAGTTATACAGAGGTTTGCAGATATGATACGATTGTCATAATAAACTTTTCTAAGCGTGGACGTAAAGGAGTTTTGCAATGTATATAGTAGATTCAACTGTAACAGTACCTGAGCATAAAGCTGATGAATTAATAGAAATTTACAATAATAGAAGTAAGTCCGTGGATCAGGCAGACGGTTTCCTTTCCTTTCAATTGCTGCAAAATGATAAGCGTGCCGGAGAGCTTACCGTCCATATGGAATGGGAGACAAAGGAAGCCTACTTGAAATGGGTGCGCAGTGAAGACTTTAAACGAATTCATGATTTAGAAAAGAACTACCCTGATCAAGAGCTTGCTGGTATTGTACCAACGGTGTCACGGTATAAAGTGGTGGCCACATGAAAGTATCCGAAAAACAAAAATTAGTGGAATTGGTAGTTGATGATATATATCAGGCTTATCCAGAACTGATTGAGAGGTTCGGGGAATCAGGAAGATTACGAACCTTGGAGGATAACCATCACCATTTGGATCATTTGGATACGGCATTTCAGATGGGGAACAGCACGTTCTTTCTTGATTACACGAATTGGCTGAACACCGTATTAACTTCAAGAGGAGTAGGTACACAGCTGATTATCGATAACTACGAAAGACTACTTAAATGGATGGAAAAAGTTTCATTTGAGCAGTCTGAAGAGCGTGAAGCATACCGGGATTATTTGCACGCTGGTATAAAAGAACTGGATTCCCCGTCCTAAACGAGGTGAGTTAAAATGAACAAAAAATATGATGAGGAACTGGCAGCGTATCTACTGGAAGGTAAGGAAGATGCAGCAGTGGCATTTGTGGATGAACTCCTTACTAATTATCCCAGGCTGTATCTTTTTGAAGATATTATAACTCCTGCCATGTACCATATTGGGGTATTATGGGAGAAAAATGAAATCACAGTGGCAGATGAGCATTTAGCTACTGCAGTGTGCGATTTTGTTCTATCCAGACTCGATGCAGGGGTTTATGTTGATAAAGCAAAAAAACAAAAACGTAAGAAGGTAATCTTATTAGGGGTTGAAGAAGAACAGCATTATTTAGGGCTGAAAATGGTTGCCAGTTTTTATCGCGAAAGAGGTTGGCGCGTACGGTATCTCGGGCCCAATTTACCAATTGACCATGCATTAGACCAAATCAATCAATGGAAGCCCGATGTAATAGGAGTATCTGCTGCGTTATCTTACCGGTTACCAATGGTGAAAAAAATGACAGAAGCTTTTATTCAACTGAATTGGGCTCCTACTATTATCATCGGCGGCAGAATTGTTAAAAAATACGATTTATCCAGCTTTGAATCAGAGCGTACGCATGTAATAAAAGGGCTTGGTGAATTAGAAGAACTGCACATTAAAGGGAAAGCGGGCGTCATGGATGAAACTAGCTGAAAATTTTTTCTCTGTTCCATACCTTGTGATAAACAAACAATATGAAATACTTTCCATTACCAAAGAAATGGAAGAACTCTCTGCTTCAACCAGTAATTTCTTAGAGTTAGTAGACGAAGGAAGTATTTCTAAGGTGCAGGAAGAAGTGGTTCCGGCAAAAATCAAAAATAAAATGGAAATCAATATATATCAACGGGAACGAGAGCTTGATCCACTCTTAGTAGACCTTTATGTCAATTGGAAAAATGACCTTCAGGCAGAACTAATGATTCTCCCCAAAGATCAACGGGTTTCAGATATAACAGTATCGTTAGGAAAGCTTCGCTCCCGCTTGAATAACACCAATTTTGAATTGTTAGAGGAAAAAGAAAAACTTCAGGAAGCAATTGATGAAAATAATCGTCTTTCTGCTCCCTTTATCGAACTTTCTTCAACTACTGCTTTAGTTCCATTATTTGGGGATCTCAATGATGAAAAAATGTATACCGTAAGTGAGAATCTGCTTGAATCTGCGCAAAAGGCTGATAAAGAAACTATTCTTGTGGATTTAACTGCTGTCGGGGAAATCGAACATGATGGAATGATTGTTTTTCAGAATATTGTCCAATCGTTATCTTACATGGGGATAGAAATTGTAGTCATCGGTGTCAAACCGGATCATGCTCAAAGAATTAATCAACTGCAATTAAAACTTGGTCTCCGGTTTATCAGTTCCCTGCATCAGGCTGTCCAAAAGTATTGTCAATAAAAAACGTGGTCGTCATCCATTGACGTACCACGTTTTTTTAATTTACAGCAGAAGATATTTGGATTGATGCTTAGCAATCTCCTGCTGGAATGCCTGCCAGGACCAGGCCATGAGGCCGCTTTTCCAATCGGAGAGAATTAGTCATATCTTTAATATGAGGGTCAATGGCCACGTTGACTCCATTGATCACTTCCAGCTTATCATCTTTTTCTGCCCCATCCAGGGACAATCCTAATTGTGGGCCACCTCAGCCAATTCCTGCTAAGAACAGTCGGATCCCTTCAGCGTCATTATCTTCTAAAATTTGAATAATATCAGTTTTAGCTTCATCTGTAATCTGCATCATTTTCACCCCTCTTTACACTGTCATCTTAGGTCAGAATAGACACGCTTTCAAATATTTGCTTTTTTATTAGTATGCAGCATTGAAAGTGTATCACTCGTTTTAATTATACCAAATAGGGTATAATGTGTAAGTGAAAAGAACTTGAAGGAGGTAATTAATTTGTTCCATTACACAGTAGAGACAAACAAAGGAATCGATGAAGCGGTACAAGCTCTAGAAGCAGAATTGAAAAATGATAAGTTTGGCGTGCTTTGGGACTTTGATGTTAAAGCGACATTGAATAACAAAGGTCTGGATTTTGAAAAACCTGTGCGGATTCTGGAAGTTTGCAACCCGACTGAAGCAAAAAAAGTTTTAGAAAAAAATGAATTGGTAAGTTATTTTCTTCCATGTAAAATCGTCGTACATGAAAGTGAAGGCAAGACAAAAATCGGGATGCCAAAACCCACGAAACTGATTGAATTTGTTGAAGATGAAGAATTGAATCAAATCGCACAAGATATAGAAGAGCGAATGGTAAGTGCAATCAATGAAGCGAAATAGGTAATAATAAGGGCAGCAAAATTGCTGCTCTTTTTTATTTGACTTAAATACTATACGGGGGTATAGTGTGAGTATGACTTGTTGGAGGTGGAAAAATTGACTAACTCTTTACCTGAGAATAGTGGGAAGCAACCGGTCAAGCCACGAACAGAAGGTGAAAAACAAAAGGTCCTGAATCGTTTGAAGCGAATAGAAGGTCAAGTAAGAGGAATTCAGAAAATGGTGGAAGATGATCGGTATTGTGTTGATATATTGGTACAAATTTCAGCCATAGATAAAGCATTGAACCAGGTCGGTTTTTCACTGATGGAACGTCATACCAAACATTGTGTCAGCCATGCTATTAAGGCTGGTAATGGTGATGAATCAATTGAAGAACTGATGAAAGTGATGAAACAATTCGCAAAATAGAAAGGAGGTTTCCAAATGGGCGAGCAAAAAAATCTTTCCGTCGATATTACGGGTATGACCTGTTCTGCCTGTTCCTCAAGAATTGAAAAAGTACTGAACAAAATGGATGGAGTAGATGCGAATGTCAATTTGACAATGGAAAACGCACGGGTCACTTATGATCCAGACAAGGTTACCCCAGAAGATGTTTCAGAACGAATTGAAAAATTGGGTTATGGGGTAAAGACCGAAAAAGCAGAGTTTGATATTACAGGCATGACTTGTTCTGCTTGTTCTGCACGAATCGAAAAAGTGTTGAACAAAACGGAAGGTGTCCAACAAGCAACGGTTAACCTTACCAACGAAACGGCTACGGTTGAATATAGCGGGGATATCAACGAAAACGACATTATCGCTCGCATTCAGAAACTCGGCTATGATGCTACTCTAAGAGCCGACCGTGAAGAAAGAGCTTCACAAAAAGAAGAAGAATTGAAAAAGAAACGGATCAAACTATATATTTCAGCTATTCTTTCTTTACCGTTGCTATTGACTATGTTCGATCATCTGCTCGGACTGCCGATACCGGATTTATTGATGAATCCTTGGTTCCAGTTTGCATTAGCGACTCCAGTGCAGTTCATCATCGGCTGGCAGTTTTATGTGGGGGCTTTTAAGAGCCTAAGGAATAAAAGTGCCAATATGGATGTGCTTGTTGCGTTGGGTACCAGTGCCGCTTATTTTTATAGTCTGGCTGAAGCGTTACGGTCGCTCGGAAACCCTGCTATGGAACCACATCTTTACTTTGAAACAAGTGCAATCCTTATAACTTTGATTCTTGTAGGCAAATATTTTGAGGCTGTAGCGAAAGGGCGAACCACAGCAGCTATTTCCAGCCTGTTGAATTTGCAAGCGAAAGAAGCGACTGTGTTACGAAATGGTGAAGAAGTAAAAGTTCCGCTGGAAAGTGTCACGGTTGGTGATACTCTAATCGTTAAACCAGGTGAAAAAATTCCAGTCGATGGGGAAATCATCAAAGGGAATACATCGGTGGATGAGTCGATGATTACCGGAGAATCCATTCCGGTAGAGAAAGACCCTGGTGATAAACTGATAGGAGCAACCATCAATAAGAATGGTAATATTCAAATGAAAGCAACTAAGGTAGGAAAAGATACCGCACTTGCAGGTATCATCAAAGTTGTTGAAGAAGCTCAGGGTTCAAAGGCTCCGATACAGCGGATGGCTGATGTCATTTCAGGGTATTTTGTTCCCATCGTTGTAGCAATTTCTATCATTACCTTTATTATTTGGATGACGATTGTTTCTCCAGGTGATTTCACATCCGCGTTAGTTGCTTCTATTGCTGTTTTAGTAATCGCGTGCCCATGTGCCCTTGGTCTGGCGACACCCACTTCCATCATGGTGGGTACTGGTAAAGGTGCAGAACAAGGCATCTTATTCAAAGGCGGAGAACATCTGGAGAACACCCATAAAATTGATACAGTAGTTTTTGATAAAACGGGTACCTTAACGAAAGGCACACCGGAAGTGACAAACTATGAAGGTTCATCTGACATTCTGCAGCTGGTTGCCAGCGCAGAAAAAAGTTCAGAACATCCATTAGCGGATGCAATCGTCAACTATGCAGATCAACAAGGAATTGAGCTGATGGAACCAAGCAGCTTTGAAGCTGTACCGGGTCATGGTATTAAAGCTGTATTGGATGGAAAAGAAGTACAAATCGGCACTAGGAAGTTAATTCGTAAGCTTGATGTGGAATATGAAGCATATGAAGCAACTATGGAACAATGGGAGAATGAAGGAAAAACTGCTATGCTGATAGCAGTAGACAATAAAGTAGAAGGTGTCATTGCCGTAGCGGACACTATTAAAGAATCGGCACCGGAAGCTTTAAGACAGCTGAAGGAAGCTGGTATCGAATTGGTCATGCTGACAGGGGATAATGAAAGAACAGCTCAAGCGATTGCCCGCCAGCTGGGTATTGACCGGGTCATTGCAGAGGTAGTACCAGAAGAAAAAGCAGAACGAGTAAAAGAATTACAGCTGCAGAATAAAAAAGTGGCCATGGTCGGGGATGGCATTAATGATGCTCCTGCACTTGCTATTGCTGATGTGGGTATTGCTATCGGTACAGGTACAGATGTCGCTATCGAGGCAGCTGACCTTACAATATTGGGCGGCGAATTGACATTAATTCCAAAGGCAGTCCAGTTGAGTCAAAAGACAATGAAAAATATACGTCAAAATCTATTCTGGGCACTTGCTTATAATTCTGCCGGTATCCCGATTGCAGCTGCTGGTTTGCTTGCTCCCTGGATTGCAGGAGCGGCTATGGCATTCAGTTCTGTAAGTGTTGTTTCTAACTCACTTCGATTGAAGCGAGTTAAATTATAAATCATAGTTTTTATGAGGAGAGGTGTTGGAATATGGAAATGACTTTAGAAGTAAATGGAATGACTTGCGGCCATTGTGAAAAGGCTGTGAAAGGTGCACTGGAAGAATTAGAAGGTGTACACGGTGTTGAAGTCCATCTTGATGCCGGGAAAGTAGATGTCAAATACGACGAAGCTTTCGTAACGAAAGAAAAAATGAAAGATGCTATTGAAGACCAGGGCTACGATGTAGTTGGTTAATGTACAGAAAGGCTGTCGTTTGGAGGGAGTTTCCTGCCAAACGACAGCCTTATTTTTTTTACCCTTCATAAGGAAGCTGGTTTTTATACCCGCTGAACTGCTGGTATGACTGCTGAAGTTTTTGTTGATCAGCAGCTTCTAAGCTATACCAGCCCTTTTTGAACATGAGGTTGTACATATCACGTTGACAATCTTGTGTTTCTTTAAAAATGGTAGCTAAGTCATTATATAGGTTTTGGTTGCTTGCTTCATTTAATGCTACATTGTAGGCATCCGTCATGTATTTTTCCGTCGCCAATTGATCGTTGACGAAGTCGCGTTCATTCATTTGGGGTGTTTTAGGAACGTTTGTTTCAGGGTTTTGAATTTTTTGGCTTTGTGGGTTCAATTTTTGTCAACTCCTTTTAGTTTAATGGTTGAGATTGATCGTTCAAATGCTCCAGAATTTTATCATAATGACGTTGATGCATCTGGCCTGATTGCTCTAAAGCTGCCTGAAGTTCAGGGTCCTGACACTGCTGTGCGTAAAAGTGAGCTTTTTTGCAGGCGATCAAGTTCCAGGAGAGCATATCCGTAATATAAAGTTGATCTTTTCCACTTACCATATTTGGCGGTTGTGGCATAGGCTGTGCCTGCTGCATACCAGGCTGATTTTGTTGTTGCATAACATTACCTCCTTGTTGATTATCGGGGTTATTTTGCCCAAAGCAGCTTTAACTATGAGGAAATACAGGAGCAAACGAGTAATATTTACATTAACTAATAATTTTTCCGCATTTTCGATTATTTTTGCGAAATATTACCCACTTTCTGAGAAAAATGATAGAATAATAATGTGATAACGATTACAAGTTGAAATTTTCACATAATTAGATGAAAAGTCTGGTGTAGGGGGATGCATCGTGGAGCAATTGTTGCGTAATTTCTTTCTATTTTTATCAAAAAATAAATTTTTTACTAAATTGGCTAAACGGTATGGTTTACGATTCGGAGCAGCACGATTTGTTGCAGGAGAGACTATTCCTGATGTGGTTGAGTCCATACGAAAGTTGAACGCAAAAGGAATGGCCGTCACCGTGGATCATTTAGGAGAATTCATTGACAGTAAGGAAGAAGCACGAGCTGCTGCGGATGAGTGCATCGAAGCAATCAAAGCTATCTCCAGCAACGGGCTGGATTCCCAGGTATCCTTGAAAATGACATCGATGGGGTTGGACATCTCCCATGAATTGGTAATGGAAAATATGCGACGAATTCTCCAGGCAGGTACAGAACATGATGTTTTTGTGACCATCGATATGGAAGATTTCGAGCGCTGCCAAAAAACAATCGATATATTCAAGGAGCTCCGTAAAGAATATGACAATGTCGGTACCGTGCTGCAAGCTTATTTATACCGTACAGTAGAGGATATCGAAGACCTTGATCAATACAGCCCTAACTTACGACTGGTCAAAGGGGCGTACAAGGAGTCTCCCAAGGTGGCTTTTCCGGAGAAAAAAGACGTGGATGATAACTTCAAAAAAATTATTAAAAAACATTTATTGAATGGCCACTATACTGCAGTAGCCACACATGATGAGGCTATGATTGAATACACGAAAGAAATAGTGAAAGAACACAATATCCCAAAAGACCAATTCGAGTTCCAGATGCTTTACGGTATAAGGGTTGAGCGTCAGGAAGAATTAGTCGATGAAGGCTACAAAATGCGTATCTATGTACCATACGGAAACGATTGGTATGGTTTTTATATGCGTCGTCTTGCTGAACGACCTGCCAACGTAGCTTTCGTATTGAAAGGCATATTGAAGAAATGACGGTAAGTAAATTAGTGGACTTTTTGGAAAGACCCGCAAGGACGCATTCACCATGCGGGTCGTTTTCCTCTTCATTTCGCTTATGATTCAAAGAAAACCAGGTAAGCAGTAAGTGGTATGCCTTTTCTGTTAATTTTAAAAGAAAAATTTTCCTCAGTTTCATAAAAACGATTGCGAAATATCTGAAAATAATTTATAGTAAGGATAGATGTTGATAGGTGACTATCTTATTTTTTTAGCTCTAAAATGAATGAGTATTCATTCAAAAAAGATAGGGGGAAATTCAATGAATCGTAAAATCAGGCGCGCAGCCGTATTAGGTTCTGGTGTTATGGGGGCCGGTATTGCTGCTCATTTGGCCAATGTAGGAATTCCAACTTTAATGTTGGATATTGTGCCACGTGAACTTACGGATAAGGAAAAGAAACAAGGATTGACATTAGAAGATACTGCTGTACGAAACCGGATCGCAGCAATGAATAAGCAGGGATTGTTGAAACAGAAACCTTCCCCATTAACAAGTAAAAAGAACCTGGATATGATCGACGTCGGTAATATGGAAGATGATATGGAAAAATTATCAGAAGTGGATTGGGTAATCGAAGTTGTTGTCGAGAACCTGGATATTAAAAAGAAAGTGTATACACAGGTCGATGAATATCGTAAGCCTGGTTCAATTATCAGCTCGAATACCTCCGGGATTTCTATTGAAGCAATGGCAGAAGGATGTTCGGAAGATTTCCAAAAGCACTTTTTAGGAACTCATTTCTTTAATCCACCAAGATATTTAAAATTGCTGGAAGTAATCCCGACCAAAAAGACAGATGCTGCTGTCGTGGCATTCATGAAGAAATTCGGAGAGGATGTACTGGGTAAAGGTGTAGTCGAAGCAAAAGATACACCTAACTTTATCGCTAACCGGATCGGTACTTATGGATTGCTCATCACAGTCCGTGAAATGCTCGAAAAAGGTTACACTGTCGGTGAAGTTGATTCTGTTACCGGACCGATGATCGGGCGTCCGAAAAGCGCAACATTCCGTACGCTTGATGTAGTCGGCCTCGATACTTTTATTCATGTAGCAAAGAATGTATATGAAAAAGTTGAAGGGGAAGAAAAGAAGGTTTTTGAAGTTCCTGAGTTCATGAGTAAGATGCAGGAAAAAGGATGGCTAGGATCGAAGAGCGGGCAAGGGTTCTTCCTTAAGAAAAAAGGAGAAAAAGGCAGCGAAATATACGAGTTAAATCCGGAATCACTTGAGTATGAAGAACGAAAAAAATTAAAGACGAAAGCAACGGAGATGGCGAAACAAGAAAAAGGTCCAAAACGAAAGTTGAAAGCTCTTGTGTCAGCTAAAGGGGACCGTGCTGGTGACTTGATATGGTCTATAGTCAGTCCGGTACTGGTGTACTCAGCTGAGCTGCTTGGCGATATAGCCGATGACATCACTTCCATAGATGAAGCTATGCGATGGGGGTTCGGATGGGAAATAGGTCCATTTGAAATATGGGATGCCATAGGAGTCGAGAAGTCCGTTGAACGGATGAAAGAAGAAGGTATTTCTGTCCCTGGCTGGGTTGACGAAATGCTGGCATCTGGTAATAAGCATTTTTATAAACAAGAAAATGGAAACGTTTACTACTACCATAATGGTGACTATAAGCAAAAGAATTTCAATAAAAAAGAAATCCATTTGAAGCGTTTGAAAGAAACAAAGGATGTCATCAAGAAGAATGCCGGTGCGAGCTTGATTGACCTTGGAGATGGAGTCGCCGGTCTGGAGTTCCATTCTCAAAGCAACGCCATCGGGCTCGATATCATCCAAATGATCAATGATGCAATCGAAGAGGTCGATCAAAACTTTGAAGGGCTTGTTATTGGAAATCAGGGCAAGAACTTCTGTGTTGGTGCCAACTTAGGGATGATGTTGATGGAAGCGCAGGACTACAATTTCTTTGAAATCGAGTTAGTCGTTAAGAAATTCCAGGATGCGATGATGAACATCAAGTATTCCGATAAACCTGTCATTACTGCTCCATTCGGAATGACGTTAGGCGGCGGAGCTGAAGTTTGCCTCCCTTCTGACGCTATTCAGGCCTCTCAAGAAACCTATATGGGACTTGTGGAAGCTGGGGTAGGACTAATTCCGGGAGGCGGCGGAAATAAAGAGCTTTATTTGAAGCATCTGCGTAATATTCCTCAGGGCATCGACTTTGATTTACAAAAAGTGGCAAATGCTGTTTTTGAAAAGATAGCAATGGCGAAAGTATCTACCTCTGGAGAAGAAGCGAGAGAAAATGGATTCCTGGATCAACAGGATGCAGTGAGTGTCAATGGAGACCATTTGCTTCATGACGCCAAGCAAAAAGTTCTGGGTCTTGCAAGGTCAGGATACCGTGCGCCAAAACGTACTAAGTTCCCTGTTGTCGGTGAGCAAGGGTATTCCACAATGATGCTGGGAGCGAAATCGCTAGGTCTGGGAGGCTATGCTTCTGAGCATGATCTCAAAATTGCGGAAAAGCTTGCGTTTGTTTTAGCGGGAGGACGTCTAAAGGAAGGGACGCTTGTTGATGAGCAATACTTGCTCGATCTAGAACGGGAGGCCTTCTTAAGCCTGATCGGTGAACCTAAAACACAACAGCGTATGCAGCATATGCTCTTAAAAGGAAAGCCGCTACGTAACTAATCATCAGCAATCTACTCAAAGGGGGAAGGAAATGTGAAAGAAGCAGTAATTGTCGCAGGGGCACGCACCCCGGTTGGCAGAGCAAAAAAGGGGACGCTCGCCAATACAAGACCAGATGACTTAGCCGCATTAACAATAAAAGAAACGTTGAAAAGGGCAGGTAATTATGAAGGGGATATCGATGACGTCATTATAGGATGTGCGATCCCTGAAGCAGAGCAAGGGATGAATATGGCGAGAAATATTGGGGCATTAGCGGGTTTATCTCATACCATTCCTGGGATTACCATCAACCGTTACTGTTCTTCTGGATTGCAAAGTATCGCTTATGCTTCAGAAAGAATCATGCTTGGACAGAGTAATTCTATTATTGCAGGTGGAGCGGAATCCATGAGTATGGTTCCTGTACCCGGCCATGTAATCAAACCCAACATAGAAATTGTTGAAAATGCACCGGGATATTACATGTCTATGGGGCATACGGCAGAAGAAGTAGCGAACCGTTTCCAGATTTCCCGTGAAGATCAGGACGCCTTTGCTGTAGAGAGTCATCGTCGTGCAGCAGCAGCTATTGAGGCAGGTCGATTTGAAGACGAAATCGTCCCTGTGGAAGTGACAGACCGTGATCTCGGTTCAGATAATAAAGTTACAGAAATGACCAAATTGTTTACCCAGGATGAGGGAGTCCGCCCGGGGACGACACAAGAGGTACTTGCAAAACTGAAACCAGCATTTTCCTTGAAGGGAACAGTAACAGCAGGTAATTCTTCACAAATGAGTGATGGCGCGGCATCTGTTCTAGTAATGGATAAGGAAAAAGCAGAAGCAGAAGGGCTGAAACCTCTTCTTAAGTTCCGGTCTTTTGCTGTTGCAGGTGTGGAGCCTGAAATCATGGGTGTCGGTCCTATTGCTGCGATTCCAAAGGCTTTGAAACTCGCAGGCCTGGATCAATCTGATATCGGTCTATTTGAACTGAACGAAGCATTTGCTTCTCAATCCTTGCGCGTCATTCGTGAGCTGGGGCTAGATACTGATAAAGTCAATGTCAACGGAGGTGCAATAGCGCTGGGACACCCACTTGGCTGTTCCGGAACGAAACTTACACTTACCTTGATGCATGAGATGAAACGCCGCAACGAACAGTTTGGTGTCGTAACCATGTGTATCGGTGGCGGAATGGGTGCTGCTGGAGTATTTGAATTATTATAAGAGGAGGAAAACAAAATGAGTGAAACGAAAGAAAAGATGTTTAAAGGCGGCGGATTTTTAATTGAGGATGTTGCAGCAGAAGATGTCATTACCCCAGAAGATTTCACCGATGAACACTGGATGATCGCCAAAACAACCGAAGACTTTGTTTTAGGAGAAGTGGTTCCAAAAATTGATAACCTTGAAAACCATGAATTCGAGCATTCTGTGGATCTCTTGAAAAAAGCCGGTGAACTAGGTTTGCTTGGTGTAGATGTTCCGGAAGAATACGGTGGACTTGGTTTAGATAAAATCAGTTCTTCTTTAATTACAGAAAAGTTTTCTCGTGCTGGCGGCTTTTCGGTAACACATGGGGCTCATGTAGGAATCGGGTCTTTGCCAATTGTATTTTTTGGAAATGATGAACAAAAGAAAAAATATTTACCGAAGCTTGCGACTGGGGAACTGATTGCAGCATATGCATTGACTGAACCGGGTTCCGGCTCCGATGCATTGGGCGCAAAAACAACAGCTAAATTGAATGAAGCTGGCACACATTATGTATTGAACGGGGAAAAACAGTGGATTACAAACTCCGCTTTTGCTGATGTTTTCGTTGTATACGCAAAGATCGATGGGGACAAATTTACAGCTTTCATCGTAGAAAGGGACTATAAAGGTGTCTCCACAGGCCCTGAAGAAAAGAAGATGGGAATCAAGAGTTCATCTACACGTACATTAGTTTTGGAAGACGCAGAAGTTCCTGTAGAGAATGTACTTGGTGAAATCGGCCGCGGTCACGTCATTGCTTTCAATATTTTAAATGTAGGTCGCTACAAGCTTGCTATTGGCGGTGTTGGTGGGTCTAAACGCGCGATCGAACTTGCTGTAAAATATGCAAATGAACGTAAACAGTTCCAAACGCCGATTTCCAGCTTTTCATTAATCCAGGAAAAACTTGCTTCAATGGCAGTCAACACATACGCTAATGAAAGTTCTGTATACCGCACTGTCGGTCTTTTTGAACAAAGCATGGGTAAACTTTCTGATGAGCAACTTAAAGATGGTAAAGAAGTTGCGAAAGTAATTGCGGAATATGCCATTGAATGTTCGTTGAATAAAGTGTTCTGTACAGAATTGCTTGACTTTACAGCTGATGAAGCTGTACAGATCCACGGTGGCTACGGGTTCATGCAAGAGTATGAAGTGGAGCGTATTTACCGCGATTCCCGAATTAACCGTATTTTTGAAGGCACCAATGAAATTAACCGGATGATTGTTCCTGGGACATTGTTGAAAAAAGCAATGAAAGGTGAACTTCCTTTATTGCAAAAAGCCCAGTCCCTACAAGAAGAATTAATGATGATGATGCCTGAAGAACCAGGTACAGAGCCATTAGAGCAAGAAAAATATTTAGTGAAAAATGCTAAGAAGATAGCTCTGGTAGCGGCTGGTCTGGCTGCTCAGAAGTATGGCGAAAAACTAGAAAAAGAGCAAGAATTACTTGTCAATATCTCAGATATCGTTGCTGAAATTTACAATATGGAATCAGCATTGCTTCGTACCGAAAAAGCAATGAACAAATCTGCAGAAAAAGCTCAGCAAAAGCTTCTTTACACACAAGTTTATGTGCAGGAAGCATTCAACCGTATTGAAGCGCATGCGAAGGAAACACTAATCGCTTCAGAAACAGGAGATACTTTGCGCATGATGCTTGGGGCACTTAAGAAGTTAACCCGTCACACACCAACAAACGTTATTGCGAAAAAACGTGAAATTGCAGCGAACTTAATAAAAGAAGAAAAATACATCGTTTAAGCTGCTGCGCAAGGTATAGGGGGTCACCAATCGTACGGACTAAGCAAGACCGGCTGCAACAGTAGCCGGTCTTGTATTTATTTAACGAACTATAATAAAGGTAAACGAATGTAATTCCATCATTTAGCTGAGCTGCTCTATAAAGAAGGCTTTGTTAAACGTTGTTGTTAAAAATTCATAAGAAGTTTATTCAACAAAAGGGCCGAATTATGGAAGACTCGATTTCGAGATGTTTATCTGAATAAAGGTCCTGTGGGGAACGACTCCCTTTCCGCGGGCATGCGCTGAGCCTCCTCAGACTTCGTCTTCCGGGGTCTCATCTGTCATTTTCATCCCGCAGGAGTCTCGCCGTTCCCCTCCGGACCTTAACGTAGAAAGTTCTCGAAATCACACTTATGGCAAAACATCTTTGAAGAAGACTTCTGCCTCTTTATATCCTTCATAAATGCTTTTAGGATGAAATTTTTAGTTGTACATTCTTTCTCTTTTTGAAGGGTCCGTTTGATACAAAACTGGCTGGATGGGAAGGGAAACGTCGAGACTCCCGCGGGAGAAGGGGCTAGGCGAGATCCCACAGGGCGCAGCCCGAGGAAGCTTGCCAGATCCCCCGAAGGAAAGAAATGAATGCGTAATCGCCTCGGGAGACACGACACGCATAAGCAGAACAGCAAAAGGGAAGTGTTCTTTCTTCCCGTTGATGGACTGCTTATGTCGCGAGTGTCTAGGCGATGAAGCTGGAAAGCGAGGCGTTTCCAAGACCATCCCCTTACACACATGGTAACGGACCGAACTATCTCGAAACTGAGTCTTCAAGTAAAGGGAGCCTTATCTGTAACATCAACTCTGGATTTAACAGAGTATTTAAGAAAAATAGTGATGACGCTTTCCCTGTTTAATGAAATGTATTCCAAGTTTGTGATAGAATATAGGCACGGTAAATCATAAGGGGGAGATAGCTTTGGCAGTAACCTTTTATTGGTACCCACAATGTGGAACTTGTAAAAAAGCAAAAAAATGGCTGGATGAGAATGGCGTAGAATATGAAACCGTACATATCGTTGAAAATCCGCCTAATCAAACTCAACTGCAGGATTACATAGATAAAAGCGGCATTCCTGCGAAAAAGTTTTTTAATACAAGCGGAAAGAAATATCGTGAGCTGGGAATGAAGGATAAGCTTAAGGAAGCAAGTGAACCTCAAATGGTAGAGTGGTTAGCATCAGATGGTATGTTGATCAAAAGGCCGATCGTTACAGATGGAAAACAGGTGACGGTAGGTTTTAAAGAGACCGTTTTCGAGAATACTTGGAAATGATGCAATAGGGAATGAGCATATCATTGGCATTAAAGGCAAAAAGCTTTTATGTTAATAATGCAGCTTAATTATAATAATTATAATTTGGAGGGATTAGTCATGAGTTTACCAAAAGATCTAAGTTATTCTGAAGAGCACGAATGGGTAAAAACAGAGGGAGAAAAAGTACGTATCGGGATTACTGACTTCGCACAATCCGAGCTTGGGGATATTGTTTTTGTTGAATTGCCTGAAGTCGGAGATGAGTTGGAAGCGGACGAGCCATTTGGCAGTGTAGAATCTGTAAAGACAGTTTCTGAGTTATATGCCCCAGTGAGTGGTAAAGTGGTGGAAGTGAACGAGGAACTCGAAGACAGTCCGGAATTTGTCAATGAATCCCCATACGAAAAAGCATGGATGGTCATTGTGGAACCTTCTGATAAATCAGAAATGGACGAACTGATGACTGCTGAACAATATGAGGAAATGATCTCCGAAGACTAATTTTATTCTCAATGGGAACTCTATACATAAGGGGTGACCTGATGGATAAAATGAGTAAAACTAATAATTTCACTTCAAAAAAAGCTGCCGGAAAAAATGGCAGACAGCGCCAGCTTGCAAACAAAACAACAAAACAAGAGGCGCCGAAAGTCCGCCAATATGTAGATTGTGATGATGGCGGCTGGTGTTGAATAACCGTTAGTTAACCTCAGACCATGCTATCATAAAGCATGGTCTGTTTTACTAAGTGAACCGGGTGGGATTCCAGATGGAATATGATAACCAATTACCCATTCTCATTGTAGAGGGAATTACAGATAAAAAACATATCAATAAAATATTGGATGATCGGGTAGAGATTCTATGCACTCATGGTACGTTAGGCGTGGAACGGATGGAGGAAATGATTTTAGACTATAACCTTGATGATCGTTCCGTATACATTTTGGTGGATGAAGATGATTCCGGTCATAAATTACGTAAACAATTGACATACGAGCTTCCCCATGCCGAGCATATTTATGTTGATAAAGCTTATCGAGAAGTCGCCACTACACCTGAACCCGAACTGGCCAGAGCGCTGTTAAGCCAGCATTTCAATGTCAAACCAATCTATCTCATTTAAGGGAAGGGGGTTAGGATGGAACAACTTGAATTAGCAACAAAAAGTGAAACACTCCAAAAAGAGAAGCGTGCACTTATTTTCATTCATAGCCCGTTTTGTGGAACATGTCATATGGCCAGGAAGATGTTAGATACCATAGAGGCAATGTGGAAGCAGGATTTGTTTTTTGAATTGAATGCATCCATCCATCCTGCTTTTATGCAGGAATATCAAATCAAGAGTGTACCTTGTTTATTAATTCTTACTGACGGTAAGATCAAGGAAAAAATCTATGCGTTCCGTTCGGTGACTTATATGCAGAGAGTGGTGTCTAAATACGTCAACTCTTAATATTATTTCCCGAGAAATAACGAAAGAGTCAGCAGCCTTACCTGGCGTGATACTTCAGGGGGGCTGTTTTTTGATGATTCCACGATAGGACGTATCAAGCGAATATATTTATTTGCAAGCTCTACTAAGCGTTCTTATCGTTCTCGAAACTGAGTCTTCAAAATCAACACAGGGGTTTAGGTGATGTTTTCTCCAACAAAAAAAGCCGATTGCTACCGGCTTTTTCTAGTCCACTAACTCCCCTAATTTTTCTACTATTTCTAGGAATTTTGCCTGATCGTCGAATTTCGCTGCTATAAATCCTTTTTGGTCGATGATTACGGTTGTGGGCACACTGGTACATTGATACTGGTCGTATATGCTTCTTCCTTCATCAACTAATGTTTTCTGCGTCAGGAACTTTGTTGCAAAATCCTCTCCAGCTTGGCTGCTTCTTTCCCGACCAGCAACGTTAATAGTAAGCATGCGGACTTTATTTGAATCCATTGAGCGGTTCAATTGTTCTTTCATAGGCAAGTCCCTGGCACAGTCAGGACACCAGGATACCCAAAAAGTCAGTACAATCACTTTTCCGATGTCTTCTTTCACATCATAGACGGAGCCGGAATGAATTTCCGGCAATTGAAAAAGTGGTGCTGTTTCCATGGTTTTCCCCTCCTTATTTAAGTAACTATTCTTTACCAATCCTATCATAAAAAATAATGAAGAAGCATGCGATGCAGGTCATCTCCCAAGGGTGGCCACGGAAGTTTCTCCATAGGAAGTTCAAATAAAAATCTAAATAAGTCGAATTTTGTTGACAATTATTTTTGAGCCGTGCTACAATCCTTTTTGTGACACTTAAAAGGATTAAAGCAATAAAATAGTATCTCTTATTAAGAGAGGCGGAGGGACTGGCCCGATGAAGCCCGGCAACCGTCAAGCATTTATGCTTGAAAAGGTGCCAATTCCTGCAGAGTAATTAACTCTGACAGATAAGAGAACGGAGCAGCTTGATATATAAGCGCCTTTCTGTTCTCGTAAGCAGAAAAGGCGTTTTTTTAATTTAACGAGCATGAAGTCAGGCTTGTAGGAGGCGGCATGAAATGATTTCTATCAAAGAACTTACGAAAGTTTTTCATACAAAAGATCAAGATGTCACCGCAGTAGACCATCTTGATTTGAATATCAAATCTGGAGAGATTTATGGGGTCATCGGGTATAGCGGTGCAGGAAAGAGTACATTCATTCGTTTATTGAATCGTCTCGAAGACCCTACATCGGGTTCGGTTACGATCGATAAGCAGGAAATAACCAGTATGAACAAGAATGACTTACGACTCGCCCGGCAGGAAATCGGAATGATCTTCCAGCATTTCAACCTGCTCTGGTCGCGCACAGTCAAAGATAATATTGCTTTTCCGTTAGAAATCGCTAAAATGCCGAAGGAAAAGAGAGAAGCTCGAGTGAAAGAATTGGTTGAGCTAGTAGGTTTGAAGGGGAGAGAGAATGCATACCCTTCCCAACTGAGCGGAGGGCAGAAGCAGCGAGTCGGCATCGCTCGAGCACTCGCTAATAAACCGAAAGTTCTATTATGTGATGAAGCGACATCTGCACTGGATCCTGAAACAACGGACTCGATTCTTGATTTATTGGTTGATATCAATGAGAAGCTGGGACTTACAATTATATTGATCACCCATGAAATGCATGTAATCAGAAAGATATGTCATCGCGTCGCAGTAATGGAAAATGGAAAAGTAGTAGAACAAGGAGACGTTTTAGATGTCTTCCTTCATCCCGAGCGACCAGTGACAAAAAAGTTTGTTGATCAAGTGATGGGAGATCCCGATCAAGACCACTCCCTTGATTTGATTCATGAGAATTACAAGTCTGGTAAAGTACTGCGCCTTCATTTTATAGGTGAAAGCACGAATCAGGCATTGATAAGCGAACTTTCCAGGGAGTTTAAGATCGACTTGAATATTTTGCACGGGAAAATCACGCAGACTCAAAAAGGTGCGTACGGTACATTGTTCGTCCACGTAGAAGGTGATCAGGTTGAAATTGAAAGAGCTCAAGCTTATATCCAGAACACTTCAGTAGAAGTGGAGGTGATGCCGAATGTTCAATAAGTTATTTCCGAATGTCGAATTACAGGATATGATCACTGCTACCAATGAGACACTTTACATGACCATCATATCTGTTATTGGAACTTTATTTTTCGGTATTATCCTTGGGCTGCTGTTGTATTTATCGCGTCCGGGAGGGTTATGGGAAAACAAGGTGCTCAATTGGATTACGGCAGCGTTTGTAAATGTGTTCCGTGCTATCCCTTTTATAATTTTGATACTATTGTTATTCCCTTTTACTGATTTTTTAATGGGAACAATTCGTGGGCCTAAGGCTGCATTACCGGCTTTGATCATCGGAGCTGCGCCTTTTTACGGCAGACTGGTTGAAATAGCTTTAAGAGAAGTTGATAAAGGAGTAATTGAAGCAGCTAAATCCATGGGGGCTAAAAATTCCACAATAATTTTCAAGGTGCTGCTCAAAGAATCGATGCCAGCCCTTGTATCAGGTCTTACGGTGACAGCCATTGCGCTGATTGGCTATACTGCAGTAGCAGGTGTGATTGGCGCAGGTGGTTTAGGAGACTTCGCTTATTTTTATGGCTTCCAACGGAGTGATTTTGATGTGGTATTTGTATGTACAGTGTTAATCGTCCTCATTGTGTTTATATTCCAATTCATTGGAGACTTCCTGACACGTTCATTAGATAAAAGATAAAAAAGGAGAATGGTTATGAAAAAATGGTTAACAGTTATATTGGCAGGATTATTAATATCAGTATTGGCCGCGTGTGGCAGTGCAGATGAAGGAAGTGGATCAGATAGCTCCTCTTCGGATAAGAAAGAAATAAAAGTTGGTGCTACTTCAGTCCCTCATGCGGAGGTCCTCCAAGAGGCGAAACCGCTTCTAAAAGAGGAAGGGATCGAATTGAAGATTGAAGAGTACCAGGATTATGTGTTACCTAACAAAGACCTGGCGGAAGGCCGAATTGATGCGAACTACTTTCAGCATATCCCTTACCTGGAAACACAAAAGGCTGAAAATGGCTATGACTTCGTAAACCTTGGTGGAATCCATATCGAGCCGATGGGGATCTATTCTAAAAATATCAAAAGTGCTGATGAAGTCCCAGAGGGTACCAATGTACTTTTGAGTCGTTCTGTAGCAGATCATGGACGGATTCTTTCCTTATTAGAAAGAGAAGGACTTATCAAGCTGGATGAAGATGTAAAGAAAGTAGATGCTACTATTAAAGACATCACAGAAAATCCTAAGAACCTGAAGTTCGATGATGGGATTAACGCAGAGCTTTTACCATCAAACTATAAGCGGGAAGAAGATGCCTTAGTTGCCATTAATACCAATTATGCGATTGAAGCTGGACTAAACCCAAGTGAAGATGCCCTTATCTTAGAAGGTTCTGAATCACCTTACGTAAATGTCATTGCCGCCAAAAGCGAAGATAAGGATTCAGAATCCTTGCAAAAGCTGGTAGAGGTATTACGTTCAGAAGAGATTCAAACATTTATGAAAGAAAAATATGATGGTGCTGTCGTTCCAGTAGACGGTAAAGAGTAACATTTTTAGCAAAGACCTCCCGGGATAATGCTCGTGTTATTGCTTATACTAGCAATAGTATGATTATCCTTGGGAGGTTTTTTTATGGAAGAACAAAAAATGACATTCACAGAAGCGTATCTTCAAGAATATAAGCATGGAATTGGAACATTCACAGAGAAAATGCCGAAGATCGCTCATCACTTCAATGCCTTTACAGAAGCAGCCTTTGAGGCTGGAGAGCTTTCTGAAAAAGAAAAGCAGTTGATTGCACTTGGAATCAGCGTGGTAGCCCAAGACGAGTATTGTATGATTTACCACACTAAGGGATGTATTGATCAAGGGGCAAGTGAAAAAGAAATTATGGAGGCTTGTGGAGTTTCTGCAGCCTTTGGGGGCGGGGCTGCAATGAGCCAGGCTGTTACTTTAGTACAAGAAGCGTATCAAGAGTTGCAAAATTTGCAACATTAAGTATAATTCGAGCAAAACGGAGCAACGAGGAGCAAATTTGATTATATATCCTTGGTGTCCTGTTAAATGTTGTATAAAAATACAATTAGTATACCATCCGGTTATTTTGGTTTAAATGCGTTTTGGTCGGGGTAATATACCTGTGCTACACTTAATAGCATACAAAAACCGAAAGGATTGATTTATTATTAACGACCAACTTAAGCTGAATTATACTTCCGAAATGGAGAAAGCTATGCAGCAATCCCACGGAATTGGCTATGCCGAATATAGCAACAAGTTAGATCAGCGATTAAAAGTTGAACAGCGTCGTCAAAAAGATTACGAAGAAAGCCGTAAAATAGTGGCTGAAGTAGATCGTCAATTGCATAAATAATAAATTAAAAAAATCAGGTGGTAGCATACCACCTGATTTTTTCCGTTTATATCTATATAATAAGGAAAGTCCGTGTTATCCTAATAAGGTAGACTTTTTAAACCAAATGGTTTAGAAAGTCTGGTACGTACAGTGAAAAAAGTTGATAACAGTTTCGAAATGATATAAGATTGTAATGAGAATAGATTGAGAATGGATGATGATCCTTAATCAAAAAATGATTTACAATAGATATGGAGGTATTAGTTATGGCAGGATCTACTTTAGAAATTAAGAATCTTCACGTAGCGATCGAAGGTGAAGAAATTTTAACAGGTGTCAACTTGACTATAAACGGTGGAGAATTCCACGCAGTAATGGGACCAAACGGAACAGGGAAATCCACATTGGCATCAGCGATCATGGGTCACCCAAAATATGAAATTACTGAGGGTGAAGTTTATATTGATGGGAAAGACGTATTGGAAATGGAAGTAGATGAACGTGCGCAAGCGGGGCTATTCCTTGCAATGCAGTACCCAAGCGAAATCAGTGGTGTAACAAACTCTGACTTCCTTCGTTCTTCTATCAATGCACGTCGTGAAGAAGGCGATGAGATCTCCTTGATGAAATTCATTAAAGAGATGGACGGAACAATGGACTTATTAGAGATGGATAAGAACATGGCACAACGTTATCTTAACGAAGGGTTCTCCGGCGGTGAGAAAAAACGTAATGAGATCCTTCAATTGATGATGCTTAAGCCTGCTATCGCAATCTTGGATGAAATTGACTCTGGATTGGATATTGATGCCTTGAAAGTCGTTTCTAAAGGTATTAATCAGATGCGTGACGACAACTTCGGCTGCTTGATCATCACTCACTATCAACGTCTATTGAACTATATCACTCCTGATAAAGTACACGTCATGATGAAGGGCCGTATTGTGAAGTCCGGTGGACCAGAACTGGCGCAACGCCTGGAAGATGAAGGTTACGACTGGATCAAGCAGGAGCTTGGAATTGAAGATGAAACTGTAGGTCAAAAAGCGTAAACAGATAGGAGGGATACCATGACAGTAGAAATCTCACTAGGGTACGACAAAGAATATGTCACCAAATTTTCTGAAGGCTTGAACGAACCAGAATGGATGAAGACCCTTCGTCTGGATGCATTGCAGCAAGCGGAACGCCTGCCAATGCCAAAGCCTGATAAAACAAAAATCGACCGCTGGAACTTCACCAAATTCACACATGATTTACGTGGGGAGAAAATGGAGTCGTTAGCGGAGTTACCAGAACAAATCAAAAGCTTTATTGACCAGGATAAAGCTGAACAAAACTTAATTATTCAAAGAGATCAACGTGCCGCTTTTGCTTCCTTATCTCAATCCTTGAAAGATAAAGGTGTCATCTTCACAGACATGAAAACAGCGGTTAATGAACACAGCGATCTTGTAGAAAAATATTATATGAAAGACGGGATTCAAGTAGATGAACATCGCCTGACTGCGTTGCATGCTGCGTTGATGAATGGCGGAGTATTCGTTTATGTTCCGGAGAACGTACAAGTGGAAGAACCACTTCAAGCGATTTTCTGGCAGGAAGATCCGGAAGCTGCTTTATTCAATCATGTCATTGTCGTTGCGGATAAGAACAGTTCCGTGACTTATGTGGAAAATTATCTTTCTCATAATAATGAAGACGAAGAAGCAGTAACTAATATTCTTACTGAAGTATTTGCTCACGATAATGCAAAAGTTTCGTTTGGAGCTGTAGATAACCTCGGCGCTGGCACTACTACGTATGTAAATCGCCGTGGGGTTGCAGACCGCGATGCAAAAATTGAATGGGCACTTGGCCAGATGAATGACGGCTCTACTATCTCGGAAAACTACACCTACCTGATGGGTGAAAATTCTCTTGGTGATGCGAAAACAGTATCTGTGGGACGCGGAAACCAAAAGCAGAACTTCACTGCACGAATAGTCCATTATGGTAAAGCTTCCGAAGGGTATATCCTGCAACACGGCGTCATGAAGGATAAAGCGACTGCCATCTTCAATGGAATTGGTAAAATTGAACATGGTGCTTCTAAGTCCAACGCTGAACAAGAATCACGTGTCTTAATGCTAAGTAAAGATGCCCGTGGGGATGCAAACCCAATTCTTCTGATTGACGAAGATGATGTAACTGCCGGTCACGCAGCATCTGTAGGCCGTGTCGACCCAATGCAACTATTCTATTTGATGAGCCGCGGTATGTCCCAAAAAGAAGCTGAACGTCTTGTCATTCATGGCTTCCTGGCTCCTGTAGTCAATCAACTGCCGATTGAAGCGGTGAAAGAACAGTTGACACAAGTGATTGAAGGGAAAGTAAATTGATGGATATTAAAGCTGTCCGTCAATCCTTTCCGATTCTGGATCAAGAGGTTAATGGACATCCGCTTGTATATTTGGATTCATCCGCCACTTCACAGAAGCCTGCTTCTGTAATTAAAAAATTGGATGACTATTATCGAGGTTACAACTCCAATGTTCATCGTGGTGTCCACACTCTTGGCACGAAAGCTACAGATGAATATGAAGGAGCCCGTGAGAAGGTTCGCCGCTTCATCAATGCTAACAGTACGCAAGAGGTTATATTCACTCGTGGAACAACGACCGCAATCAACACGGTGGCTTCCAGCTATGGGCGTGCAGAGCTTGGCGAGGGAGATGAAATCGTCATCACTCCGATGGAACATCACAGCAACATCATCCCCTGGCAGCAAGTGGCAAAAGCTACTGGAGCAACCTTAAAATATATCCCGCTTCAAGCAGACGGTACCATTGATTTAAAAGATGTGGAAGAAACCGTTACGGATAACACTAAAATTGTAGCAGTCATGCATGTATCTAATGTATTGGGTACGATCAACCCTGTTAAAGAAATAACGGAAATCGCCCACCGGCACCAGGCTGTCATGCTTGTCGATGGGGCGCAGAGCGCTCCCCATTTAAAAGTAGACGTGCAAGATTTGGATTGTGATTTTTATGCCTTTTCTGGTCACAAAATGTGCGGACCTACAGGCATTGGCGTACTTTATGGCAAGCGCGCCTTATTGAATGACATGGAACCATTTGAATTCGGCGGTGAGATGATTGATTTCGTTAATCTCTACGACTCAACGTGGAAAGAGTTACCTTGGAAGTTTGAAGGTGGAACGCCGATTATCGGTGGTGCTATCGGTCTCGGAGCAGCGATTGATTTCATCAATGAAATTGGGCTTGAGGAGATTGAAGCTCATGAGCATATGTTAGTCGACTATGCGATGGATCGTATGAGGGAGATTGATGGCCTGACGATTTATGGCCCTGAAGAACGCGCAGGCCTGGTCACTTTTAACCTGGATGATGTACACCCGCATGATGTTGCTACCGTACTTGACGCGGAAGGCATCGCGGTCCGTGCCGGCCATCATTGCGCACAGCCATTGATGCGTTGGCTGGATGTTTCAGCTACTGCCCGTGCCAGCTTTTATTTGTATAATACAAAAGAAGATATTGATCGACTTGTCGAAGGATTACAAAAAACAAAGGAGTATTTTGGCGATGTCTTTTAATAACCTGGATACACTTTACAGACAAGTCATCATGGATCACTATAAAAACCCACGAAACCGTGGAACCATTGAAGGAGACGACCACATGTCCATCGACATGAACAATCCTACCTGCGGGGATCGCATTCAGTTGCAGCTGCAAGTAGAAGATGGGCTGGTCAAAGATGCTAAGTTTGATGGAGAAGGATGTTCCATCAGTATGTCTTCTGCTTCCATGATGACGCAAGCCGTCAAAGGAAAGCGTGTAGAAGATGCTTTGGCGATGTCAAAGCTCTTTTCAGATATGATGCAAGGAAAAGAGATTGATGAGCAGGAATTTGATTTAGGGGATATCGAAGCACTACAAGGTGTATCGAAGTTCCCGGCTAGAATCAAATGTGCCACATTGGCATGGAAGGCTATGGAAAAAGGTGTTGACGAACAAGGACAGTCTTAGTCGCGGTATAACACCAAAAGGAGGTTTTTGATTATGGCCAAAAAGGCGCCAGAAATCGAAGATTATAAATATGGGTTCCATGAGAAGGATATTTCCATTTTCCGTACTCAAAGAGGACTGACAAAAGAAATTGTTGAAGAAATTTCCCGCTATAAAGAAGAACCGGAATGGATGCTTGACTTCCGCTTGAAGTCATTGGAGCATTTTTATAAAATGCCGATGCCTCAGTGGGGCGGAGATCTTGCTGAACTTGATTTCGATGAAATCACTTATTACGTTAAGCCATCTGAGCGTTCTGAGCGTTCCTGGGATGAAGTCCCAGAGGAAATCAAAAATACGTTTGATAAATTAGGAATTCCTGAAGCAGAACAGAAATACCTTGCTGGTGTATCTGCTCAGTATGAATCTGAAGTAGTCTACCACAACATGCAAGAGGACCTGGAAAAACAGGGGATCATCTTTAAAGACACAGACTCTGCTTTGAAAGAAGACGAAGAACTTTTCAGAGAGTATTTCGGAAAAGTAATTCCTCCATCTGATAACAAGTTTTCTGCATTGAACTCTGCGGTATGGTCCGGTGGTTCTTTCATCTATGTACCAAAAGGTGTAAAAGTGGATACGCCACTACAAGCTTATTTCCGTATCAATTCAGAAAACATGGGACAATTTGAGCGTACGCTGATCATCGTAGACGAAGACGCTTCTGTCCACTATGTAGAAGGTTGTACAGCTCCTGTCTATACAACAAACTCCCTGCATAGTGCAGTCGTTGAAATTTTCGTTAAGAAAAATGCGTATTGCCGTTATACCACTATTCAAAACTGGGCAAATAACGTCTATAACCTGGTTACGAAGCGTGCTACTGCAGATGCCAATGCAACAATGGAATGGGTCGATGGGAACCTTGGTTCCAAATTAACCATGAAATATCCTGCTGTTATCTTGAAAGGCGAAGGCGCACGTGGAATGACATTATCCATTGCCCTGGCAGGTAAAGGACAGCATCAGGATGCCGGTGCGAAAATGATTCATCTGGCACCGAATACGTCTTCTTCCATCGTTTCTAAGTCTATTTCTAAGCATGGTGGAAAAGTAACGTACCGTGGTATCGTCCAATTCGGACGTAAAGCAGAAGGTGCACGTTCCAACGTTGAATGTGACACACTTATCATGGATAATCAGTCAACTTCTGATACCATCCCTTATAACGAAATCATGAACGAGAATATTTCGTTAGAGCACGAAGCGAAAGTATCTAAAGTGTCTGAAGAGCAGCTCTTTTATCTGATGAGCCGTGGTATTTCTGAAGAAGAAGCGACAGAAATGATTGTCATGGGCTTCATCGAGCCATTTACTAAAGAGCTCCCAATGGAGTATGCGGTTGAAATGAACCGTCTTATCAAATTCGAAATGGAAGGTTCCATCGGTTAATCCCCGATCACTTTCGATTTGAAATGAACCGTGCTGTTGATATGAATCAGCAGCACGGTTTTTCTTATTTCTTAACGGGTATGGGTATGGAAAAGAGTTTATCATCTCTTCCATGCTATACATAAACAATGATATGTTAGTATGAGAATGTAAATATGGATGTGAAATAAATGGTATTCGTTTTAATCATCTCCGCACTTATCGGATTGGTTTCGGCTTTTTTCGGGAGTATTGCCGGGCTTGGCGGAGGAATCATTCTCGTCCCTGTCATGTTGTTCTTAAGCCAGACTTTCGAGGCGTTCAGTTGGGCGACGCCTCAAAAAATAGTAGGAATATCTATAATTACGATGATTTTCACAGGTATGTCCTCCGCTTTATCCTATATGAAAAGTAACCGGGTAGATTTTAAAAGCGGATGGATTTTTCTTATAGGAAGTGTTCCTGGAGGGATCCTGGGGTCCTTTTTGAATCAGTTTTTTTCTGCCGGAAAATTTTCGCTATTATTTGGGATATTAATGTTATTAGTATTCGGTGTGTTTTTCCTGCCCAGAAAAAGTAAGAAGGCCCCGTTAGAAAAAAAACGGGGTGGGATCCAACGGGAAATGGAACTCGATGGAGAGATACACCGGTATGCTTATTCTTCGATTGCTGGTGGTTTGTTGGCATTTTCAGTGGGGATGATGTCCGGACTATTCGGAATCGGCGGTGGTTCCTTGATGGTACCGGCCATGATTTTATTATTTGGTTTTCCCGCCCATGTTGCAACAGCCACATCGATGTTTATGATTTTCTTTATGAGCATATCCAATTCTGTTACCCACATCCTATTAGGTAATGTAGAATGGTTATACACACTGGCGTTTATTCCAGGAGCATATTTAGGTGGCATGTTAGGGGCAAAAGTGAATAAAGTGTTGAAAGGACAGTACGTCGAATGGTTTCTTAGAGTGATGTTGATAATTGTAGCGATTCGATTGATCTTGAAGGGTATAGGATAAGGAGATTTGATGATGAAGGAAAAAATATTCTTATATTATACGAATGATCTTCACAGCCATTTTGAAAATTGGCCACAAATCATTGGATATTTTAATCAACAAAAAGATAAACGGGAAAGACAGGGCCAGAGTTATTGGCTGCTGGATAATGGGGATCATGTAGACAGGTTCCATCCCATTGCTGAAGGATTGATGGGAAAAGGCAATGTCGAGCTGTTGAATCAGGCAGGATACCATTTTGCCAACCTTGGAAATAATGAAGGCATTACCTTATCACGTGAAGGATTGTACGAATTATATGATGAAGCTGATTTCGAAGTGTTATGTGCCAATTTGAAAAGAGAGAAGGAACCACAGCCCTCATGGCTTAAAACCCATAAAGTGGTCGAGAGCAAGCAAGGAGTGAAAATCGGGGTCATCGGTTTGACTGCTCCCTTCCAATTGTTTTATAGCATGCTTGGGTGGAGTGTCGAACCTCCGTATGAGACCTTAGAACGAGAACTGTCGGCATTATCCGAACAAACAGATATCATCGTGCTGCTGTCCCATCTTGGCATCAATGATGATGAAGAAATCGCACGCCGGTTTAAAGAAATAGATATCATCATTGGAGGTCATACCCACCACCTGTTCAGGAGTGGTGAGTTTATTGGAAATACGTTACTTACTGCTGCAGGCAAGCATGGTACTCACCTGGGAGAAGTTATGATGGAGTGGGATCATGAGATAGGGGAGTTGACACGAAAAGAAGCCTATGCCATCCCTACAGAAGATATGGCGAAAGACCAGGTCACTGCCGAAACTTTACAAACGATCAGGGAAGAAGCGATAGCTAATTTGAAAGAGCATGTGACGGAATTGCCTGCCCCTGAAGAAATAGGCTGGTTTCATGAAACAAAATTGATGAAAGAGCTGGTAGAAACGCTTCAAGAATGGACGGAAGCGGATATCGCGATGCTTAATGCCGGCGTATTACTCGATCATTTGGCTGCCGGAGAAGTTTGTTATGAAGATGTCCATCGTATCTGCCCCCATCCGATGAACCCTTGTAAGGTAGAACTGACTGGAGATGAGCTCCTTGAAGTAATCCGGGCAGCACATACTAAAGAGTTTACTGAAATCAAGTTGAAAGGGTTTGGCTTTCGCGGTGAAGTCATTGGGCGTATGGTGTTTTCCGGAATTGAAATCCATACAAAAAAAGATGACCATGGAAATGAACGGGTAGAAAAAGTTCTTTTCAAAGGAGAACCGTTAGAACATGACGCTGTTTATCAGGTAGCTACCGCAGATACATTCACCTTTGGGCGGCTGCTTCCTGAAGTAGCGTATGCAATGAAGAAAAAATATTATATGCCTGAACTGTTAAGGGATTTGCTTGTAGCGACATTGAAACGCGAAAATTAATATAAGCTCTAACGTTTGAACAAACGTTAGAGTTTTTTTAAATTCTTTTCACACCTTTATGTCCTTCCTCATAGGGTAAAACAAAAAGGATGTGGGGACCATCATTGATGTGAAACCGATTTTCATAGAAGAATACCCCTTTACTGCTATTAGTGTGGCACTTCCTAAAACCAACTTGCTGATTGTATCTAATGATGAGGGCTATATCATGTGTGCTGCTCTCGATGTAGATTTATTAAGTGAAAAGTTAGCAGATCGTAAGGTGATTGCCGGTCGGGCTGTCGGTGTCCGTACCATTGAACAGCTGCTTGACGCACCTCTTGAGAAAGTGACTGACGCAAGTAAAGAAAAAGGGTGGTCTCCTGGAATGACAGGTAAAGAAGCCCTTCTAAAGCTTGTTTCAAGAGAATAAGATAATATACAAAGAAGCCGTCATCTTTGACGGCTTTATTTTATGTGTAAAAAGAGAATAGCTATTTGAATTTATGCCAAACTTTCGTTCGTTCAAAATCAACTGACCAGTTACTATCCTGATATTACTGCATTTCCTGTAGGTTATATTTCAGATGCTTCAAGAAGCTTATACTAATTAATGAAAAAGATACATATGATGTCCCAAGGGGGGAATCAGGTGAGCAAGTATTCTAAAAATCATGCACCTCCATCGATGGGAAAAATATTCTTAGTTACTTTCATATTCTTTATATTCTTCACTATTCTTGGTCTATGGATCATCAACAAAGGCATTACCCCTACACTGATTGAAATCGCTGAAACCAGAACAAAGCAGTTTGGAAGAGATGCGATTGTGGATGCTGTTGGAAAACGAATCGCTGATGATCTTACCTATGAAGATTTAATGGATATTCAAAAGGATAATAACGGCAACATCGTGTATATGGGTTGGAATTCAGTCGTGGTCAATCGTGTATTAAGGAATACTACTTTCCGTGTACAGAATTACTTAAGACAAATAGAAAAGGGCAATTTGCCTGATCCTGGAGCTCCTTTGGATGTTCCATTAGATGAAGAGAATGATGTAGATGAAATTGAAGAATCACCTATCCTGGTGCGAATCCCTATCGGCCAGGCAACTAAAAATACATTGCTTGCCAATCTAGGTCCAAAAGTTCCAGTAAGATTCCAGGTAATCGGTTATGTAGAGTCCAATGTAGAGAATAATATTACTGAATACGGGATTAATTCAGCGCTGTTTGAACTGGTAATTCATATCAAGGCAGAAGTAAGGATTGTGATTCCTTTTTCTACAAAGACCTCTACCGTTACAGCGGATATACCGGTTGCCCACAGTACGATCATGGGACCAGTTCCTGATTTTTATAATGGTTCCGGTGGAGAAAAATCACCGTCATTCTCTGTCCCTATGGACGGCTTTCAAGTTGATCCATCCCAGTAATCATTAAAAATATCTTGCATAACTCATGAACAATTGATACAATACGTTAGGAAATTTTAATATTGCGTGACCTTATCAGATCGGTGAGGTAGAGGCGCAGGCTGCATGAGTAATCAACTGGAGAATGACAACGATGATGGTTGGTGAAAGGGCTGTCTGCCGAAGCATGAAGTATGGTCAAATACGGAAATGCTGGTGCTTTTCCTAATAGGAAAGGCACTGTCATGCATACTAAAGATATGGATGCATGGTGCGCTACTGATCGAAATGAAGGATAATCAAACTTGCTGTCAAAGAGCAATGAAGGATTATTTTTCTTTCATTGTTCTTTTTTTATTCCTCATTTACCCCAGTAGTATATCCACATACCCATGGCATCCCCACATTCAAATGAATGTGACTACCTTAAGAATCACAGATATGGAGGGGAACTAGCATGGAAGGTACAATCTACTCTTTGATACCTGCAATTTTAATGCTTTTATTGGTTATTGTTACACGCAAGGTTATATTGTCTCTCGGCATCGGAATCGTTATAGGTGCTTTGCTTCTTTATAATTTTAATATTATGGATACAATGGCAGCAATTTGGACAATGTTTTATGAAATATTCATAGTTGACACCACAAATCTTTTATCCCTAGAAGGATGGAATATGGGCAATATTTATCTTTTCTTATTCTTAATCCTGCTTGGAATGGCAACTGCTTTCATGACAGCCTCTGGGGGCAGCAAGGCATTTGGTGAATGGGCCATCAATCGTATTAAAACTCGCACGGGTGCACAGGCGGTACCGGCATATTTGGGAATCATCATTTTCATTGATGACTACTTCAATGCTTTGGCAGTGGGACAGGTAGCTCGTCCATTAACGGACCGGTATAAAATATCACGCGCCAAACTTGCTTATTTCATTGATTCTACCTCTGCACCGGTTACAGTTATCTCTCCCATTTCCAGTTGGGGCGCCTATATCATTGGTACAATCGGCAGTATTCTCGTGGCGAATGAAATATCTGACTTTCAGCCTCTGGAAGCTTTCGTTAAAATGATACCTGCCAACCTTTACGTATTTGCTGCTTTATTATTAGTGTTTATGGCAGCATATATGAAGCTTGATATTGGACCAATGAGAAAACATGAAAAAAGAGCATTGGAAACAGGGGAAGTAACTGACCCATCACGCGGGGATATCCCGGGAGACCTGAATGATGAATTCAAGCCACATAATAACGGCAGAATATATCATTTATTAGTTCCGATTGCTGTGTTGATTATCGGAACCATAGGGGCCATGGTAGTTACAGGTATTCAAAATACAGAGGGAACGGCCACCTTGTTGGCCACTTTTGAAAATACGAATGTGAATATTTCATTATTCATAGGAGGATTACTGTCAGTCATTACTGCGGCAATTTTCTATGGGCTTCAGCCGGCTCCTAAATCGAACATGGGTAATGTACTGTGGGAAGGGACAAAAGCTATGCTTCCAGCTATTTATATTTTAGTTTTTGCCTGGATCATCGGTTCCGTTATCGATCAATTAGCTACAGGAGAATATTTAGCTGGCCTTGTGGAAAAAGCTTCCATAAGCCCTGCATATCTGCCATTTTTGATTTTCTTGGTCTCCGGCTTCATGGCCCTTGGAACTGGTACTTCCTGGGGAACATTCGGAATTATGCTGCCAATAGCCGGTGAAATTGCTGCTATATCAGATGTAAGCCTGATACTACCAGCATTATCAGCAGTTCTGGCAGGATCAGTTTTCGGAGATCATTGTTCTCCGATTTCCGATACAACCATTTTGTCCTCGACCGGAGCAGGCTCCAACCATATCGATCATGTACTCACCCAGCTTCCTTATGCATTGATTGCTGCTTCCGCAGCAGGTATTGGTTATCTAGTGTTAGGATTCAGCGGTCAAGTTCTGCTTCCATTGATTTTGACATTAGTAATTGTAGCTGTCATAGGTCTTTTGATTCATTTGATTTCACCATCATTTAAAGTAAATAAACAATAACAGGAAAGAAGCGCGTCAAAGTCATGACGCGCTTTTTTTGTTTGTTTTTTCCTGTAATAGAAAAATCTGAATAATTTAATATTTCTTTGACACCCTTCTTTAGTCACGGTATAATACAAGCAGATAAGCTTAATTATCTGAAAAAAGTAAATTTTTCTAACATTCTCTCTTAAAAACAAGCATAATAGAAGAGTGAGGGAGAATTAAAACAAAAGGGAGGTCTTGCATTATGGAAAAACGTTCACAATGGGGGACGCGGGCTGGTTTTATATTAGCGGCCATGGGCTCTGCTATCGGCCTGGGTAATATTTGGCGATTCCCCGCAGTAGCTTATGAGAATGGTGGGGGAGCATTCTTTATCCCATATTTATTCGCACTACTGACTGCTGGTATTCCGCTATTAGTTATGGAGTTTACCATTGGTCATAAATATCGTGGTTCAGCACCGCTTTCATTCTTCCGAATGAATAAAAAAACAGAATGGCTCGGCTGGTGGGCAGTACTGGTATCATTCGTCATTTCTACGTATTATGCTGTCATCATTGCATGGGCGATTTCTTACAGCTACTTTGCATTCAACTTAAGCTGGGGACAAGATACAGAGGCTTTCTTATTTAGTGATTATTTGAACTTATCCGTAGATCCTGGTCAAACAGGAAGCCTTGTACCTGGTGTCTTTTTCCCATTAATCATCGTATGGCTGATTACTCTGGGTGTTTTGTTCAAGGGTGTCAAGAAAGGTATTGAAGCTGCAAACAAAATTTTCATACCAACTCTTGTAGTCCTATTCCTGATTATTGTGCTTCGAGCTATTACTTTGCCTGGAGCAGCAGAAGGTTTACAAACTTTCTTTGCACCAAATTTTGATACGATCATGAATGGAAGTGTATGGGTTGCAGCCTACGGGCAGATTTTCTTCAGTTTATCCATTGCCTTCGCAATCATGATTACGTATTCCAGTTATCTTCCGAAAAAGTCGGATATTACAAACAATGCCTTCATTACCGGATTTGGTAACTCAAGTTTTGAATTGCTTGCAGGTATTGGTGTCTTCGGTGCACTTGGTTTCATGGCACAGCAAAGTGGAGTTGGTGTCTCTGAAGTAGTAAGTGGCGGCGTAGGTCTTGCATTTGTAGTCTTTCCACAAATTATTAACGAGTTGCCTGCTCTCAATGGATTATTTGGTTTCTTATTCTTCTTGTCATTAGTTTTGGCTGGTCTCTCCTCATTAATTTCAATTTCAGAGACTTATATTGCCGGGCTAAAAGAAAAACTTGGAATTTCCCGTACTGCCGCTGTAGGAATTGGTGGTGGCTTAGCGGCTCTTATTTCTATCCTGTTTGCTACCCAGGGTGGATTATTCTTCCTCGATGCCGCAGACTATTTCATCAACCAATTTGGTGTAGCGTTTGTAGGGTTGGTTGAAGTAGTTATTATTGCATGGTTCCTTCGCAAGCTTACCGATTTTCAGGATCATGCGAACGCTATATCAGATATCCGCCTAGGCAGCTGGTGGAAAGTTAGCTTAGGAATTATTACACCGATCGTGCTCGGTTATATGATGTTTGATTTGTTTAAGCAAAATATTTTAAAAGAGTTTGATACTGAAACAGGAAACTATGAAGGATATACAGATGCCTTCATTACATTTGGTGGATGGTCAGTAGCGGCAGGTGCCCTGGTAATTGGCATCTTGCTCTCCTTTAAGCGTTGGCATGCGAGCTCTTTGAAGGAAGATAAACAGAGCAAAGAGGAGGTCGTTTAATATGACAGGCAGTGCAATTATAATGATGGTTATTGGCATGGTTGTTATATGGGGAGGCCTGACGGCAAGTATCATGAATGCTGTCCGTAAATCTAAATAATAAAGTATAGAGCGCCGTACATTGGATTGTACGGCGCTCTATTTTACATAGGGAAATATTTTTTCAGTTCCTAATCCCTGGCCATCCGTTCCCACTTTCTCAAATATGGATAAGGGTCGAACGACCATTCGCTATAGCCGTTATCTTTATACATACCATAATGCAAATGAGGTGGAAACTTGCCTGAGGTACCTGGAGGCCCATAGCCTGTGGCTCCAACAGAACCGATGACATCCCCAGGTTTGACGACATCACCGACACTCACCCCGTCTTCAAAACCATTCAAGTGAGCATAGTAGTGATAGATGTTAAAGATATCCCGGATTCCGATGCGCCATCCGCCATATCTATTCCAGCCTTTCATTTCAATGACCCCATAAGTGGTGGATTGCACAGGTACGCCATAATTAGCGAAGATATCTGTACCTTCATGAATCCTTCTTCCCCCGAAACCTCGTGCATCACCCCATGTGCTTCGGTAGCTATAGTTGGCATGGAGCGGCACAGGAAAGTTACGGTCAGTTAGATGGATAGTACCAAAATGCTTAAAGACACGTGCATTATTCATGATTGTTTGGACACTCAAATCCCGATGGTAATACTGCCATAAAGCTATTTTAATATCGTCAGGAGTATGACCAAAGGAAGAAAGGTATGATGCGATGCTATATAACACATCCTCATCGTTATTTTTATCTGCTATTCCATCACCATTCCCGTCATTGCCCCAACCATTGAACATTTCTGTAATTAATGGAGATTGCTGCGCCGTTTGGTTTGGGTTGTCCAATCCATTCCAGAATACATTTTCTGGCTGAATAGCGGTTACTCTGCCCTCAGGGAGGTCTTCATTAACCTGACGTTCAAATTGATCTACTGCGGCCAGGTAGTACCAGGGTATGAGCGTAGTAGCAGCAGTTTTTTTATATAATTCCATACGGGTTTGATTTTCTTCTTTTTTTAACTCTTCTTCGCTTTTTTCTGCTCCAAAAGTAATCGAGCAAAAGAGGTTTCCTGCAAACATTAAGAGCAGGAAGAGAAGTATAGTTGTTCGTTTCATCATTCGTCACTCCAACCAATTGATAACCTTAGTTTGTGAAATGCCGGTCTCAACTATTTATGGAAAATAAGTGAAACAGAAAAAAGAAAAAAACAGGAAAGTGGCCATTCACTTTCCTGCCTATTACTTAGCGCCCCATCATCCCATTTTTTGAGTCTCTTGGGTCTGTTTTTGATTTTGTTTCATCATTATAGGTTGATTCACCCTGGGGAGCCTGGCGCATCCGCTTAATGGCATTTTCAAGCACGTTGTCATAATTTTCATCATTAATACTTGAGTTACTTAAGCTTTGGATGTCCCCGAAAGATTGTTCCTGGTCAGAGACATAGACTTCATAGTAGCGGGGCACAAGACTGAGTGCTGTCTTTTTGACCATATCAGCTGCCTGGTTACGGTCTACCTCTTCAGCTTTCTCATAAGCGATCAGCACTTCATCATCTGTTACCAATGTCCCTGCATTCGTAATTTCATCCATGGTTAAAATCATTTTCGTTATCATATCCGCCGTTTCTTCCCGGTTCACTCTTGTAGAATAATCCCCCTGTGGGTCCACCTGACTTTTATCATAACGGACATACCCTAACTGATCAGTCATATCTCCGTCACCATCCCGTTCAGCAGGTGACTGGTAGTTATCCATAGCATTTCCGTTCAATGCTCCTTGGTTATTATCTTTGTTGCCGTAACGATCCATCGCGTTTTCATCTTCTTGTGCTGCACATCCTCCCAGCAATATACCGCTGATCAAGATGGAAGCTGCAAAGGTTTTATTCACTGGATTTCCTCCTTGTTTTAAATGCTCCCCATGTGATTATTTTTTAGCGAAACAGGAGATTTCATACGAATTAAATATTCCCTGTGACGGCAAAGCGAAAAGTATGATAAAATTTAGTTAATTGTAAGAGGTGATGGTAATGATTGAATTGTTTGGTAAACAATATGAAATCGTGAGAGATTATAGAAATGGTTATCAGGCGGAAGCTTTAGAGCAACGATTCAGTGATATTTTGAGCAAGTATGATTATATTGTCGGTGATTGGGGTTATGGTCAGCTTCGTTTGCGGGGATTTTATGATGATCAGAATCCGAAAGCTACCTTTGATACAAAAATCAGTACACTCGAGGATTATTTATACGAGTATTGTAATTTCGGGTGTGCATACTTTTTGTTGAAAAAAACCAATTAAAAAACCCTTCTTTGGCTCGAGGCTAAAGAAGGGTTTTTATATGTGTGTTAAATGGCTTCTCTTAAAAATTCACGAAGTTCGTCAGCGTCAATTTCATTTAAGTTGAAGGCATGTTCCAGGTAGCCTGGCTCTTCGATGTCATCATGACCGATAATTGCAAAGCGGTTTCCTTGAATATCGAGAACCAAAGTCTTCCCATAATAGCGGCTTGTTTTCACAAGTGCCAGATCATGACGATGGGTTGCTCCCATGAAGCTTACGAAACGTGTATCGCTTTTTTCTTTTTCATCATAGAGAAAGAAACGTTCCTCTTCCATTTCCGATTCCTCCTTATTCTTCATTCATCACCAAGTGAGGTTTATGTGAAAGGTGATGGTGAGCTTTTACAAAACGAACGGTCTTCGTTTTGGCGCGCATGACGATTGAATCTGTTTCGGTCAAATCACCGCCCAGGAATTTTACACCGTTTAAGAGTTCACCTTCTGTCACACCTGTAGCGGCAAAAATGGCGTCGTCGCTTTTGACTAAATCGTCCATCGTCAATAGCTGAAGCGGATCCTCTAACCCCATCGTTTTACAACGTTCACTTTCGGCATCATTTTGAGGTGCTAACCTAGCCTGCATATCGCCATCTAAACTCTTGATCGCCGCAGCGGAAATCACTCCTTCTGGAGCTCCACCTCTGCCTACGAATAAGTCTACGCCTGTATGAGGGAGGCATGTGGCGATTGATGCACCTACATCACCATCACCAAATAACTTGACCCTGGCACCTTTTTGAATTACTCGCTGGATAAGGTCTTCATGTCGGTCACGTTCCTGGATAATGACAGTCAGGTCTCTTACTCGTTTGTTATTGGCACGGGCAACGATATCAATGGTACGCTCGATCGGGTCATCAAGATGAATAAGCCCTTTGGCATTTTTTCCAACAGCAATTTTATCCATATACATATCCGGGGCATGAAGAAGGGCACCGCGTTCTGCTGCTGCTATGACAGCCATTGCATTATTATGGCCTTTTGCGACAATATTTGTTCCTTCCAGCGGGTCGACAGCAATATCTACTGCAGGACCTGTCTTGTTCCCTAGTTCTTCACCTATATAAAGCATCGGTGCTTCATCTAATTCGCCTTCTCCGATCACTACGACACCTTCCATAGCAACCGAATCAAACATAGCTCTCATGGCTGAGGTAGCTGCGTCATCCGCATTGATCTTATCCCCACGGCCCATCCATTGGGCTGAGGCTATGGCAGCTGCTTCGGTTACACGTACTAATTCTAATGCAAGTTCTCTATCCAATTATTTCTCCTCCGATACGTTAAAGTCCTTATATATGATAGCAGAGTTTGTATAACTACGTAAATATGCATCCTTTTCCTGTTATGTATGTAAATGTGATATCATGATGAATGAATTAGGTTATGATGCAATTGGATGGAGGTGCGGTTATGTATTTTGTAGACAGAAAAAAAATTGAAAGTACATTACTTTATATGGAAGGTCTCACTAATGAATATCAAAATCATACGTTTGATTCGTTTTTAGAAAAGTTAAGCCTGGAGCGAATCACACATATGACGATTGAATCGGTCATTGATGTAGGAAATATGATGATTGATGGATTCATTATGCGTGACCCGGGGAGCTATGAGGATATTATTGATATTCTTACCGATGAAAAAGTCATTCCTGAAGCTCATCAGGAAAAATTCAAGTCTTTTATACGTCTTCGAAAAATGCTTGTCCAAGAGTACCTGGACATTAATCATGAGGCTATCCATTCTATTTGGGAAAATTCCAGAGAGGTCATTGAAATATTCCCTGCAGCCGTAAGAAGGTATCTGGATGAGGAACTTGGCCCGGTTTCTGCTTTCTCTAACTCATAAACTGTGACAATATTACAAATTATAGGATTATAAATTTACTCTCTCCTCCCTATTCTTTATAATGGAAGAAAGAAGAGGTGATGGGTAAATGAAGCAATCCTCTACCAAAGATATGATTCTGCTTTTGTTGAAAAAAAACAAAAGTCTTACAATAGCGGAACTCGCTGAAAAAGTTGCAATATCTGAAATAGCTGTACGTAAGCATATTCATTTTTTAGAACATAATAATCTTGTCAAAGCAAGAGTGGTCCGTCAGCCAATCGGTCGACCAGTGAACTATTATGAACTGAGTGTGAAAGGCCAGGAAGCTTTTACGAACCATTACGAATCCTTTTCCGTCGAACTGTTGAATGATATCGAAAAGCTTTATGGAAAAACGATGGTATATGAGTTGTTCAACCATCGTTCTGAACGGATAGAAGAAGAATACAAGCGGCATATGACCTCGGAGTCCTTCCAGGCCCGGGTAGAAGAGCTCGCGGAAATACAGGAACAGAAAGGGTATATGGTAGAATTAGAAAAGCAAAACGACAAAGCTTATACCCTAAAACAGTATAACTGTCCTATTTGGAATATAGCGCAGCATTATAAGAGCATATGCGGACATGAAGTTAAACTGTTTTCTGACGTTTTAGCGGATAGTGATGTAAGGGCAGAAAAGACGATGATATCAGGGGAAGCCTGTTGCACTTTTCAAATTACCCAAAAAAGCCAATGATCTCTTCTCGCACTATAGGTGCGGGAATTTTTCTTTTTAGAATCAAGTGGTTGAAATAAATGGATCATTTTAATAACGCATGTATTAACCTTTAAGTTAGAAAGCAGGTGGAAGAATGAAAAATTATCAAGCCTATCTGATTGATTTAGATGGGACCATGTACCGAGGATCGGAACGTATTGAAGCTGCATCAGACTTTGTTAAAAAATTGAATGAGAAGAAGCTGCCTCATCTATTTGTAACTAATAATTCCTCCAGACGTCCCGAACAAGTCGCTGCGAAGTTAACTCATATGGATATTCCAGCTGTAAAAGAACAGGTTTACACTACTAGTATGGCTACCGCTCAGTATATCAAAGATCAGCATCCCGGTGCTGATGTATACGCGATTGGTGAAGAAGGGCTGCTGACAGCTTTAAAAGAAGCAGGGCTTAATCTGGTAGAGGATAATGCTGATTATGTGGTAATTGGTATTGATAGAGGCATCACCTATGAAAAATTGGCGACAGCTTGCCTGAATGTCCGTAATGGCGCAGTTTTCTTATCTACAAATGGTGACGTTGCTATTCCGACAGAACAGGGCATGTTGCCAGGAAATGGATCGTTAACATCTGTCGTTACCGTAAGTACCGGTGTCGAACCGGTATTTATCGGTAAACCTGAACCGATTATCATGGAGCAAGCCATGCAGACATTAGGATATGATAAAAACGAAGTATTGATGGTTGGGGATAATTACAATACGGATATTAAAGCAGGTATGAATGCGGGTATAGATACCTTGATGGTATTTACCGGAGTCACCTCAAAAGAAGATTTAAAAAGTTATAACGAGCAGCCGACGTATACGATCGATTCATTAGAGACCTGGATCACTCGTTTGTAAGTAAAGAAGCCGTATATCCTTTTTGGATAAACGGCTTCTTTATCTTTATTCGTCGTCCTCTGCTTCTTCTTCTCCGACTGCGCTGTGTGCCAAACGGCTTGATGCAGCAGCTGCGATGGCCCCGACAATATCATCAAGGAACGTATGGCATTCCCTGGTTGATTTATCATTCAGTTTTTTCAAAATACCAGGTTTTTGTTTATCGATATAACCATAATTTGTGAAACCGATTGATCCATATACGTTTACAATAGATAGGGCGATGATTTCATCGACTCCATAAAGCCCTTCGTCTTTATCAATGGTACTTTGCAATGGTTCTTCGAGACCTCTTTGTTCCGCTAATACATCCAGTTGGATTCCGGTCAGAATCGCATTTTGCACCTCGCGTTTTGTGAGTACTTTTTCTACATTAAAGCGGCACTCTTCAATCGTAAGATCGTCATGATACTTGGACTGTAAGTAATAGACCAATTCAGATATATCATTAATGGTCACTCCGCGTTCATTTAACCATTCACGTGCTTTTTTTTCTAATTGACTCATTTTTCTATCTTCATTCATATATACTCTATTGACCTCCCTTTTATAAAATAAGCTTCCCTCACGTATGGAAGATAAAACATAAGGTTCATTCTTTTGGTGTATTGGTCTATTATAGCATGATGAATAGGAGTGCATGCGTAGTGGAAGAAATTTTATCCGATTATATCGATATCAAAAATACATCCATTGTGGAGTATGATCAGAAGCGGGGCTATGTTTACCAGGGAGAAGTGTATTTTGTCCTCCCTGCATACGGTAAGGAAGAAGTTTATCAAGAACTTCAGCATGCATGTAATTTCTTGTATCAAGCAGGATTGAAAAATATTGTCTGCCCTATCCGTGTTAGTGAAAGTCGCTACCAAATCAACAAAAACCAACGCAGTTACGTCATTGGTAAAACTGCTTCAGATTCTTCTTTAAGTGACCTGGCATCTGCTCATGAATTGGCGCGTTTCCATGAGCTTGGTGCCAACTATCCCTATCACCTGCCTAACCTTTCCAGTTATGGACAATGGAAAACACTGTGGGGAAATCGAATTGACCATTTTGAAGATTTGATACAACAATGGCATAAGCAACGGCCAGTAGGTGACATGCATCGACTGTGGATCGACACAGCTCCTTATATTATTGGTCTAGGTGAAAATGCTATCCAATACGTACAAGAGAGTGAACAAGAGACACGTCATCAACAAAAAGATCAGGCAACCTTCACTTTTGATAGATATCCATCACTTTCCCAGCGTCTGATCTGGTTCGATCAAATTAGATATGACCATCCTGTGCGCGACCTTGCAGAAGCTCTGCGGTATAAAATGATAACTGGTCGGCCAACCGAAGAGCTCACCGCGTTTTTTTATGATTATCATACAAGATCACCTTTATCCATATTCGGTTTGCGACTATTGTATGCCAGATTGCTCTTCCCGGTTCACTTGCTTGATAAGTATGAGGAAGTTTACAGTAATCCATTTGATGAAAAATCAGTTAAGGAAACTAAACTTCTGTTCAAGCGGCAAAGGCGTTATGAGCATCAGCTGCATCGTTTCTATCAGGCATTAGGTATCAATACAAAAGAGTTGAAAATTCCTGTACTTGATTGGTGAAAAGTGACTTTCCTTGTAACCCGTAATGGGTTTCGGGGGAAGTTTTTTCTTTCCCTGGTAAGCTTGTGCTAAAATCATGGGTAAGCTACATATTTAACGAGGGAAGGGGAATGGTTATGACAAAACCCAAAGTTTTTATTGCACGGAAACTCTCAGAGGAAGTAGTGAATCAGTTTAAAGAATCCCTGGATATTACCATGTGGGAAGACACTGATGAACCTGTTGATCGGGATAGGTTGTTAGAAGAAGCAGCGAGATGCGATGGGTTAGTCACCATGCTTACTGATCAAGTCGATAACGAATTGTTGGCCCGGGGCGAGCGATTAAAAATCGTAGCTAATATGGCTGTGGGTTATGACAATGTAGATGTCCAAGCCGCAACTGAATATGGCATCCAGGTGACCAATACTCCTGATGTGTTAACAGAAACAACTGCTGATTTAACGTTCGCCTTGATGATGGCAACTGCCAGAAGGCTTATCGAGGCTAACGAAGTGATCAAAGAAGGCAACTGGAAAAACTGGTCGCCATTATTTTTAGCCGGTACGGATGTCCATCATAAGACCATAGGTATTGTTGGAATGGGGAGAATTGGGGAAGCTGTAGCCCGAAGAGCAAAAGGGTTTGGGATGGATATATTATACCACAACCGCTCAAGAAAGGAAGAAGCGGAGAAGGAGCTCGGAGCTTCTTACTATAGTTTTGATGCGTTGATTGAGACAGCAGACTATATTGTTTGTTTAGCCCCTTTGAGTGAAGACACAAAAGGGATATTTAACGAAGAAGCATTCAAAAAGATGAAAAACAGTGCTATCTTCATCAATGCCTCCAGGGGAGCATTGGTGAATGAGAATGCATTATATCAAGCCCTTATAAACGGAGAGTTGAAAGCTGCGGGATTAGATGTATTTGAAAAAGAACCTATTGATGAACAGCACCCATTACTAAAGCTGGATCAAGTACTCTGTCTTCCACATATCGGTTCAGCTAGTGTGGAAACCCGAAAAGCGATGATGGAACTCAGCTTAGAAAACGTCCAACACGTGCTTAATGGGCAAAAAGCAAAAACTCCTGTAAATTGAGCGTAGCATTCGTCTGAAGTGAAGGTTAAAAAAGACTATATCAGCATTTAAGTCAGAATGCTACTGAGTTAGAGGCTTAGGATCTCATTCCATGAAAATTAAACAAAGAAAGGGGCTGTCCCGGAAGGACAGCCCCGTAATGTTAGTATAGTGTTATTAAAATACCTGTTCCACTTCACGAATACCTGGCACTTCTTCAACTAGTGCACGTTCGATACCTGCTTTTAAAGTGATGGTAGAACTTGGGCAGCTTCCGCATGCACCCATTAGACGTAGACGGACGATTCCTTCTTCGACATCTACCAATTCCACATCTCCACCGTCACGAAGTAAAAATGGACGCAGCTTATTCAGTACTTCTTGAACTTGAGATTGCATAAGCGATCTTCCCCTTTCTCATACTCACATTATAAATCGTATTCATGTAAAAATCTATCTATTGGTTTTAATTTCTCTATGGCTATACTCTTTTTCATGTTCTCGCACCAATCGTCGCAAAGCGGTCGCCTCCGCTTTTGAATGGCCAGCTGCAGCGCTTAGTGTCTAGTGAACTTCCGGCTCCTTCCTACGATAAGTCATCATCGATTCGCTTCGCTCATCGTGTTTCCTTTTCGCTTACGAGCATAAGATTCTCTAGAGTTTCGCCTTTATTGGCAAAAACTCAAGTTCATCTAATCTCGTCAGGGTCCGTCCAGTTCATACGCCACTAAACAAGCGCTTTCGCTTTTCTTAGTATTGAGAACTATTTTCATTTTATCTTTTTTTGGTTATTTTGTAAAATGGAAATATAGGTACAGAACAATTGTGGAGGCGGTTATATGAAGAAGGACCCGGTGCAGCTTACTGTCTACGGAGCTGATCAGATTTGTGCAAGCTGCGTAAACTCACCTGGATCAAAAGAGACGTATGAATGGCTTCAGGCGGCTATTTCCCGAAAATATGGGGAAGATTGCATTGATTACCAGTATATCGATATTCACTCCGAGCAGGAAGATGAAACACACCAGTCATATATTCAACAGTTACTTGAGGATGAATTATTTTACCCTCTTGTCGTATTGGATGGTGAAATAGTCGGGGAAGGGAATCCACGGTTAAAAACCATTTACCAGGCGTTGGATGAAAAAGGGTTTCAGCCTATTTCCTGATACCTCAGTGTTGTCCTATCAAAACAGGATATGCTAATATTGATGGTTAGTGGGGGGTTCATCTAGGTTAAAGAGGTGACGAAGATGAATCCAATTATTGAATTTTGCATCAACAACTTAGCAAGTGGTTCTCAAAAGGCAATGGAAGAGCTGGAAAAAGATCCAGATCTTGATGTTATAGAATACGGGTGCTTAAGTCATTGTGGGCTTTGCGCTCAAAGTTTGTTCGCTTTAGTCAATGGAGAGCGGGTAACGGCAGATAGTGCTGACGAGCTTGTGGAAAATATTTATCAGCACCTAGAAGAGAATCCCCTTTTTTAAGTGCCCGTTCTACTATTTGATAAGCATCAGAAAGCCGTGCACCAGCTGTGCGGCTTATTTTTATATCATAATCAGATGAGGAAGTGGCTGCTATGGAAATACCGTTTATTAAGATGCACGGACTAGGAAATAATTACGTATTCGTGGATACATTTGAATTTAATTTAGAAGAAGAAATCTTACCTGCACTCGCTAGAAAGGTGTCAGATGTCTATACCGGCATCGGCTCCGATGGTCTTATCTTGATTCACCCCAGCGACCAAGCGGAAGTGGGAATGCGTATCTTTAACAAAGATGGATCTGAAGGCCGTAATTGTGGTAATGGACTTCGATGTGTTGCTAAATATGCCTATGATTATGGCTTAGTGAAAGATAGATCTTTTACTATCGAAGCGAAGTCTGGTGTGGTAGATGCTTCCGTGACAGTGGAAGACAAAAAAGTTTCCAGTATCACGATAGATATGGGTAAACCTTTTTTGTCCCGTTCGCAAATACCTATGGCTGGTGAGGAAAAGGATCAGGTAGTAGCAGAGTCGTTTCAAGTCAGTCATCATCCGCTTGAATTGACAGCTGTATCGATGGGAAATCCCCACGCGGTTTTCTTTGTAGAAGATATTCATACCGCTCCATTATATGAATTAGGACCGATCATTACAGAAGATCGACGTTTTCCAGAAGGAATCAATGTAGAATTTGTTGAAGTGGTTTCAAAAAAAGAGTTGCATTTTCGTGTGTGGGAACGGGGGTCTGGAGTGACTCAGGCCTGTGGAACGGGGGCATGTGCTGCTGGAGTGGCTTCGGTGTTGAACGGTTATTCTGATAAAAATACAGAAATCCTTGTACATTTGAGTGGAGGCGACCTTGTCATCCGTTGGGATGAAGATGACAGGGTGTGGATGACAGGACCTGCCGACATAATAGCTACAGGCACTTTTTATTATTAATCCAGCATATTTGAATGATACGGATGATATTTAGTATACTTATTATATCGATAAGAAAGGGGAGACACGGATGATTCTCAATATTACGGATGCTGCCAGCTCGCAGATCCAGGAAATGATGAAGGAAGAAGAGTCAGATAACATTCGTCTGCGTTTCGGTGTCAAAGGTGGAGGCTGCAGTGGATTATCCTACGCTATGGGATTTGAAGAGGATATCAATGAAGAGCTTGATGTCATAGAAGATAATAATGGCATTCCTGTTGTCATCCATCGTCAGGATGTACCGATTATTGAAGGCACTACCATTGATTTTAAACAAAACATGATGGGCGGAGGGTTTACGATCGATAACCCGAACGCTATTGTTTCCTGTGGTTGTGGTTCTTCGTTCAAGACAGCTACAAATGCAGGTACGCCTGACGAAAACTGCTGACCCTGCTATTCGAACATGAACTATAAATGAAACATGTAAAAGCCGCGCCTATAAGGTCGCGGCTTTTTATATGTTTATGTTCTATTGGCCAAACATGCTCGTAGAGTGCTTCGGTTGCACCCGGGCGTCTGGATCCAAATACGCTTTGGCATTATTTATAGCCGTTGGGCCTTCACCGAAACCTGATGCAATCAATTTGACTTTACCGGGATAGGTGCAAATATCGCCAGCTGCATAAATGCCAGGAATGTTCGTTTCCATTTTAGAATTGACTACGATACTGTTTTTTTCTATTTCCAGATCCCATTCTTTGATCGGACCTAAAGAAGAAATGAAACCATAATTGATGATAAGGTCATCAATATCTGTTGTTTCGACACGGTCGCCTTTCGTCTCTTTCAACACAACCTGCCTGATGCAATCATCACCGATCACTTCTTGTGGAGAAAATGGTGTTTTTACATTGACTTTAGAGTCCATCAGTTTTTCGACGCTATGTTCATGGGCGCGGAATTTATCACGTCGGTGTACAAGCGTTACTTCCTCTGCAATCGGTTCTAGCATTAACGCCCAGTCGACAGCAGAATCTCCGCCTCCGCAGACCATCACTTTCTTGCCTGCGAATTTATTCATATCGGGCACGTGGTAATGAAGGTTGACTCCCTCGTAATCGGAACAATTTGGAAGCTCCAGTTTACGCGGACTGAACGCGCCATTACCAGCTGTAATAATAATTGTTCTGGAATAATGCTCTCCCTTTGTTGTGGTCAGTTTGAACGTGTCATCTTCAAGACGTTCAATTTTTTCTACAGATTGATCAAGAGAAACAGTTGGATTGAATGCCATTGCCTGTTCCTTCAGATTATCAACCAGTTCCTGAGCTCTGACTTTAGGAAAGCCTGCTACATCATAGATGTATTTCTCTGGATATAAAGCCGTCAATTGTCCGCCAAGTTCTGGAAGACTTTCAATGATATTGACACTTGCCTGCCTCATACCGCCATAAAAAGCAGTAAACAAGCCGACTGGTCCTCCCCCGATGACCGTAATGTCATGTACTTGATTGCTCATAACTTTTCCCCCTATTCCAACTAAATTGTTGCAACCTTTTCCATTTTATCATAAAATTACACCTTATGTGATTTCCCCTGATGATTATGTCGTTTATGAATCAGAATTCTTAAGATTCGGATAAATTGAGAAAGGGTTGAAAATTATTTTAAAAGGGTCTAAGATGGTGACTAGAAAAAAGTTATTACGATTTTGTGACAATATATCATAGAATTTGTGTTCTTTTTTTATGGAAGCGTGTGTGAAAACAGTCACATACATGGTATATCTCTACGTAACAGAGTAGGAGATCATGCAGAAAAATACTAATTGGAAGTGATAATCATGAAGAAACCTAATATTGTCATCTTAGGTGCAGGTTATGGCGGTATCATGACTGCTGTCAAATTACAAAAAAGCATGGGTGTTAATGAGGCGAATATTTCTTTAGTAAATAAACACAGCTATCATTATCAAACTACCTGGCTACATGAAAATGCAGCAGGTACGTTGCATCATGATCGCACACGTATCCAGATAAAAGACGTCATTGATACCAGTAAGGTTAATTTCATCCAGGATACTGTTATCTCTATCCAGCCAGATGAAAAAAAGGTAACCTTGGAGAACACAACACTCGACTATGATTACCTTGTCATTGGACTAGGTTTTGAAGCAGAGACTTTTGGTATCCCTGGTCTAAAAGAACATGCCTTTGGTATTAAAAATATCAATAGCTCCCGACTTATCCGTCAACATATCGAATATAACTTCGCAAAATATAATAATTTAAAGAATCCAGGTGAAGAGCTTCTCAATATAGTAGTAGGCGGCGCTGGATTTACCGGTATTGAATTTGTAGGTGAGCTGGCAAATCGTGTGCCTGAACTATGTAAAGAATATGATATTCCGCGTGAAAAAGTGAGAATCATTAATGTTGAGGCTGCCCCTACAGCACTTCCAGGTTTTGACCCTGCTCTGGTAGAGTACGCGATGAACTCATTAGAATCCCGTGGTGTTGAATTTAAAATTGGTGCCATGATCAAAGAAGTGACACCGGAAGGTCTCGTGTATGAGAAAGATGAACAACGTGTAGAAATTCCTTCTAATACAGTAGTATGGGCTGCCGGCGTACGAGGCAACTCCATTGTGGAAGAGTCTGGTTTCGAAGCGATGCGCGGTCGTGTCAAGGTACGCGAAGACATGCGTACTCCTGATTATGATGATGTATTTGTAGTAGGAGATTGTGCCTTGATTATCAACGAAGAAACAGATCGTCCATACCCGCCTACTGCTCAAATGGCCATTCAGCAGGCAGATACAGTTGCTCATAACGTCAAAGTACTGGCTAGAGGTGAAAAAGAGTTAGAACCATTCGAGCCTAACATTCAAGGGACTGTAGCTTCTTTGGGCCATGACGATGCGATCGGCGTAGTATTTGATGACAAGAAATTATTCGGCTGGTCTGCTTCCGTAATGAAAAAGGTCATCGATAACCGCTACCTCCTAAAGCTTGGCGGAATCGGACTCTTGCTTAAAAAAGGAAAGTTCAATATTTTCCGTTAATCCAAGGCAAAGGCGGTATTCCGCCTTTGCTTTTTTCTTGAACTCATAATAAAATGTAGATTGGAAATCAGCTTGTAAAATCTTTCAGCCTGGGTGGTCGTTAAGATAGCCTTATGTACTTACATAGAGGGGGAGCATTTTGGATTTTGTTCAATTAGTAATAGGAATAATTTTATACTTTGTGTTGTTTTTTTCGATAGCTTTCATTTTAAACATGTTGTTGAGATCGACATGGTTCATGGCTGCCGTTTATCCAGTAATTATCTTTCTGATTGTCGATGATTTTTCCATGGGAAAATATTTCACAGACCCTTCCTGGGCATTCCCGAAAGTGCTTGGTATGATTAGCGAATTGAAACTATTTGATATTTTGATTTTATCCGGTGGCTTCGCAGGTACAATTGCAGCGGGGATTGTTATCCGAATGCTCAGAAAAAGTGGTTATCAAATGTTTTGATGATTATTCACCTTCTTGCTTATCACAGCAGGGAGGTGTTTTTATATTCGAAGAACTGTCGCTTTTGCTTGTAATCATATGAATAAATTCTGGATTCATTGGACATGATGACACCGAGAGAGGTGTTAGCAATGAAATGGAAAAAATGGATATTCAGAGTTGTATTCAATTTATTATTTGTGGGGGCCTTGTATACAACGGCTACGAACATATCCAATGTCTCAGCTAGTGATTTGAAATTATGGTTTACTGAAAAACATCAAATGGTCTCATTAGAAAGCAATATGCTGGATCATAGAAATACTGCGTTAAATGAAAAATCTTTGAAACACAAACTTCCAGATCAACAGTATATAAGCAATGCATCTACTGGAATGCCGAAAACCCTTGAGGATACAGTAGACCTGGAAAAATATCCAAGTACCACTGTAGTAGCTACTGGTTACACGGCAGGAGTAGAATCTACAGGTAAAAATCCGGACCATCCTGGTTATGGTATCACTTATTCTGGCATTAAAGTGAAAAGAGATTTATATTCTACGATTGCTGCTGATTTGGATGTGTTTCCTATAGGCACGATTTTGTTTATACCTGGATATGGTTATGGTGTTGTGGCTGATAAAGGCTCTGCGATCAAAGGAAATAAAATTGACCTTTATTACAACACTGTCGATGATGTTTATAATCAGTGGGGAAAACAGACAGTCGATGTATATGTGATTGAAGAAGGAGACGGAACATTGACAGAAGAACAATTTCACGATTGGAATAATGATGAAGCATTACAAGTTTTCAGAGAAGATATACTGAAAAATTAAGTAAAAGCCCGTCTGTATGTGCGGATACAGACGGGCAATTTTTATTAGATAATAGTGTAGTATAAAATAATACTCAGCAAAATTCCGGTAAGGCCGCCGAAAAACACCTCAATTGGCTGATGACCAAGCAGTTCCCTCAGTTCTTCCCGTTTTTCGAATTCCTGCTTTTTATTCCATATTTTCGCTTCGTCAACAAATCGTTGAAAATCGCTCATCAATAAATTCAATACAATAGCCTGTTCACCGGTTTGTCTTCGAACGCCAGTCGAGTCGAACATGACTATAATACTAAAAACAGCGGCTACCCCGAATATAGAGGAATCGAAACCTTCTTGTAACCCCACAGCTGTCGCTAATGCTGTCACTGCTGCAGAGTGGCTGCTGGGCATACCGCCTGTACTGAAAGCAAGTCCGGGGTTGAAATGTCTTGTAGCAATCATGCGGATGGGAACTTTGACACCCTGTGCGAATAAAATCGCTATGATAGCAGCCCATAATGGGAAGTTATAAAACAACTCCATATTATCCAGTCATCCTTTCCAGCTTGTAAGACTATAAATTTTAATGTTCCCTTTGATATGATAGATGTAACATGAATTTTACAACCAATGGAGGCCGGCCATGTGCATTTCCTATCCAATGGCTTACTATGAGTTTTTCATCTCCTTCAATGAAGGGGATTATTATACGTGCCATGATCTGTTGGAAGATATTTGGCTGACAGATCGCAGTAATCTTTTCATTAAAGGAATGCTTCACTTTTGTGTAGCACTATATCACTATAGTTATGGCAATTTGAAAGGTTCAAGGTCTATGCTCCTGACGGCCCGCCAATATCTGTCACGATATGATGGTATCCACTGGGGGATAGCGATAAATGAGGTGATTTCTTATATAGATGATTGCTTGACTATTATATCACAACTTCCAATAGAAGATGCCCGTGATGAATGGTCTTCGCTTCCCTGTTTACCGCAGTTCTATTTGTATCTGGAGTAATAAAAAAGAGAAAGAACAATTCATGTATACTATTATTTGGAGGTGCTGTACAATGTTCAAAGTCCGTAAATCTTTATTGGAGCAAGACGAGGCATTGGTAGTAGGGTTGTTTCATGAAAATAAAAACCAGCAGCCGATTTATCAGATGCTCAATGACAAGTTTGATGAAAACCTGGATACATACGTAAAAAGCAATGATATTTCTAATCATTATAAAGCCGTGTCCAAAATTCTTACTTATGGAAAGGTGCCAGCCAAACGTGTTTACTTTCTTGGGCTTGGTAAAAAGAAAGAATTGACAAAGCTCAAATTGAAGAAAGCCTTCGGTAGTTTATTCCAGCAACTACAAAAGGATGGACTTACTCAGGCGGCAATAGCTTATGACAGCTTTTATCTCGAACAGATGCAGGATGGCGAGACAGCGGAAATTCTGGCAGAGGCTATGGTAATGGCCACCTACCATTTTTCCCATTATAAAACCAGCAATTATCGATCGGAAAAAGTGATTGATGATTTGACGTTAATAACGGAACAGGAAGAAGATGGATTATTGCATTCACTTGCAGTGGGGGAAGCTTTCGGCGAAGGGGCCAACACCGCACGATATTTGGTACACTTACCTGCCAATTTATTAACTTCCAGTGATATGGCTGAGTTTGCCCTTACACTTGCTGACGAGCATGGATTTGAAGCAGAAATTCTCGAAAAAGAAGAGATGCAGCGGTTAGGTATGGGAGCATTGCTCGCCGTTAACCAAGGTTCAAAAGAGCCACCTAAAATGATTGTGTTGAAATACCAGGGGCTCTCTGAATGGAAGAATGTTGTGGGACTGGTAGGAAAGGGAATAACATACGATACAGGAGGCTACTCGATTAAGTCCAAGACCGGTATGCCAGGTATGAAAGGGGATATGGGTGGCGCTGCAGCTGTTTTAGGAGCTATGGATACGATAGGAAGATTGAAACCTTCAAAAAATGTAGTGGCAGTTATTCCATCAACAGACAATATGATTTCCGGCAGCGCATTTAAGCCGGATGATGTCATCACGTCCTTAAGCGGAAAAACGATAGAGGTGCTGAATACGGATGCAGAAGGAAGGCTGGCATTAGCGGATGGTATCACTTATGCTAAACATCATCGTGCGGTTAAGTTGATTGATGTTGCTACATTGACGGGCGGCATGGTTACAGCGCTCGGCGAATGGATGACAGGAGCGATGACCAACAACCAGGAATTTTATAACCAGGTGACACATGCTGCAGATAAAGCGGGAGAGCCGATGTGGCTATTGCCTTATAATGAAGATTACCAGGCACAAGTAAGATCCAGCAGTGTAGCAGACCTCAATAATTCACCAACAAGAAAAGCGCATCCGATCATGGGAGGAGCTTTCGTAGCTGAATTTGCTGAGGATACGCCTTGGGTGCATATTGACATTGCTGGTACTTCAGTAGCTGAGTCTGAGCATGATCTTGGGCCAAAAGGACCCACGGGAGTGATGGCAAGGACACTGGCTAATTTTATAGTATCTGATTAAAAAAAGGTTTGGTTCCTATAGGAGCCAAACCTTTTTAAATTTAAGACTTAATGGCAGCTTCTAAAGCTACTTCGATCATGTCGTTGAAGGTAGTCTGTCTTTCCTCAGCAGAAGTTTCTTCACCAGTCAAAATGTGGTCACTGACAGTCAGTACAGACAGTGCCTGGCGGTTGTATTTAGCTGCCAGCGTGTAAAGGGCAGTTGTTTCCATTTCTACCCCAAGTACATTGTAGTCAGCTAATTGATTGAAAAGATCCATAGCATTATCACGATAGAAACTGTCACTTGTAAAAACATTTCCTACCCGAAGTTTCAAACCTTTTTCTTCACCAGTATCATAAGCATTTTTCAATAGTGTGAAATCAGCTGTTGGAGCATAGTCGATGCCGCCGAATACCATGCGATTCATTTGAGAATCTGTGGAAGAAGTCGATGCCAGGATGACATCACGCACCTTGACGTCTTTTTGGAGTGCTCCACATGTCCCGACACGGATCAGTTTCTTCACACCATAACTTTCCATTAATTCATTAATGTAAATGGAAATCGAAGGTACGCCCATCCCTGTTCCTTGCACAGAGATCCTTTCTCCTTTATAGGTACCTGTATAACCATACATGCCGCGGACTTCATTATAACAGACCGCATCTTCTAAGAAATTTTCAGCTATATATTTTGCTCGTAAAGGATCGCCAGGAAGCAGAATCGTTTCGGCAATATCTCCTTGATTTGCGCCAATATGTACACTCATTTCATAACCTCCATCGTTCGTATTGTATTCGTACAAATCCAAGTTATCATAGTACCTTACCAAAAACAAACTTAGCGCCTTCAACAAGTGTCATGACAACATTTTGTCGCATTTTATGAATCAATATTCATTCACATAACTTTCAAAAAAATCTTTCATTTACTATGCTGAAAGCGTTTGAAAAAAGGTAAAATAGAAATATAAGGAGGGGGTTGTGATGCAAGGCAATTCTACTGTCGCTATCCAAGGCTGGCTGAGCGGATTGGAAGCAGAAAAGCAAGCCCTGTTAACAGAAATGGATGTAGAAATGTATGGACTGCCAGATGGAAGTAAACAAGAAGAATGGTTGGCAGAGCAGCATAGAAAGCTGGAACAAATAGAAGCATTGATTTTTGCTACTCAAGCGAATTTAAGCCTTTGTCGCCGGAAAGTCCGTTGACACGGGCTTTTTTCTTTTGTCTCTGTTAAATCTCAATTTTGATCTTACAGTTAAGCTCCCTTTACTTGAAGACTCAGTTTCGAGACTTTAGTTTGCGATTATGGTGGCTGGGAAAACGGATCGCTTTCCGTGGGCGTGTGGTGAGCTTCCTCAGGCTTCGCCTTGCGGGATCTCACCGATCATGTTTATCCCACAGGAGTCTCACCGTTTTCCCAGCCACCATACGATTGTAAGATTCTCGAAACTCCTGTTAAGAATGGCATGCTTTTGAAGCAATAAGAAAGATCAATCTCTATTGTAATTGTATTCTCCTAATAGGGTAAGTAAATTCAAAGTGATTTCGATAATCTTATGTGGTAAGGGGCGTGGGGGAAGGGTGAGACTCCTGCGGGAAAGGATAGACTGGCAAGACCCCACAGAGCTTTAGCTCGAGGAGGCTTGCCGGCTCCCCCGCGGAAAGCGAATCCTTCCCCACCGCCCCTCATCCCTCCCAATAGCTCGAAATCAAGTCTTCGACTTTCCGGCCCTTTAATGGAATAGACATTTATGAAATTTAAATAACGATAGAATCGTCCATTTTTAGAAAGGATAATAACATACTCAGTGATTATATTATATAATACAAAAAAAGTGTTAATATGGAGGTACTGTTTATATAAACCACTGAACGTATAGCGATTGACAAGGAGGAATAGTCAAGGATGAACATTTCAGTTTCAAAACTTCCAGGTATCGGACAGAAAATCTCTCTGAAAACCGGAGAAGACAGCATGCTCGTTTTGATTGTCCACCATACGGGTAAGCGTGAATTATATTTTTTTGATGATAAAGATAATGAGGAAGCAGATTTTGCCATGGATCTAACACCAGATGAAACCAGAGAATTAGGGGCTCAACTGCTTGGTGCGACCTACCAGCCTGTTGATGCTGACAAACTGAAGGTTTTTCAAAATCAAATTGTCATTGACTGGGTAGAATTGAAAAGTAATGCCTCAATTGCCGGTAAAACTATTGAAGAATCAGAAATCAGAAACAAGACTGGTGCAACCATTATCGGTATTGTACAGGGGGATGAAACCATAGCGATTCCTGAGGCAGATACTACATTGGAACCAGGGAATGTATTGATGATTATTGGAAAGCAAGACCAAATAGAAAGTTTGGCTGCATTATGTAGAGGCGAGGAATAATATGGTGGGTCATGAATTCCCCTCATTGTTAGGAGCTGGATTGATCCTCCTCTTCATTTTTTATTTAGGTTACTTGAGTTTAAAAATCAAATTTCCGAATGTAATTCTATATATTCTTTTGGGAATTGTACTGGCAGATGTGGTCAGTGATAATGAATTATTGCATTTTGCAAGTGAAATTGGAATCGTATTATTATTCTTTTTATTAGGGTTGGAGTTCAGTGTCAAGCGTCTTGGAGGTATTGCTAAGAAGATATGGCCCGCAGGATTTTTAGATGTTTTTCTTAGTATGGGGGTTGCCATGGTGCTGGCCATGGGCTTCGGAATAGACTTGTTCAATGCATTTCTAATTGGAGCGGTTACATATGCCACCAGTTCCTCTATCACTGCGAAGTTATTAGATGATAAGGGACGAATGGCGAATACTGAGACGGAATTCATCCTGGCTTTGTTGATTTTCGAGGATTTAGTCGCGCCAATTGCGATAGCTATCCTGATAGGGATAAGTTCAGGAGATAGTTTTACAGTGATGGATTCGCTGATTCTGGTCGGAAAGATTATTGGTTTGACGATAGGAGCGATTCTCCTGGGTAAGACGCTTTTCAAGAACTTTGGAAAATTTCTTGAAAAGATTGATGATGAAGACTTCAAGATTGCATTATTGGTAGGAATTGCACTTTCCTATGGAGGACTTGCATTATATCTTGGACTTTCTGAAGTGCTGGGGGCATTCTTAGCAGGGATGATGCTGGCGGAAATTGGTAATATAGAACGGGTACAACAAACCATAGTACCAGTGAGGGAATTACTGCTGCCTACTTTCTTCGTCTATTTCGGTACTTCCATCGAATTTGGAGATGGTATACCATTTCCATTGCTATTAGTTGTGTTGGTTCTTTGGTCTGTAATTGCTAAAGTTATAGTGGGTATACTTGGCGGCAAGATGTTCGGTCTCTCGAAAAGATCATCATTACGGGCTGGACTGTCGTTGTGTGCAAGAGGAGAATTCTCTGTAGTCATTGCTACTATTGCGAGTGGAAGTATCAAGATATTCAGTGGTATATATATTGTAATTGCCGCTTTTCTTGGGATGGCTTTATTCGACTTTGCACCGAAGCTCACCAATCGTATCTACGGAAAACCACAAAAAAAGAAAAAGAATTTAAAAGTACCTGGAAACTGATAGAAGCTGCCCAGACTCGGCCAGGCAGCTTCTTTTTATAATTAGTTATATTACATTATATCGTAAAAATTTTTTGGTGCGTGTAAAAATAACAACATTAACCGAACCTAATTATTAAAATAGGATTTTTCCAGTGAAACTACCTGGTCGAATGCTTTTTGATTGAAATCTGATTCTTTCCGATTCAATCGTTCTTTAAGCTTATCAACAGCTTGTCTCAAAGATTGCTCGTACTCAGGAATTTCTCCTTCAAATGCTTTGACAGCAGACTTAGAAATGTTAGCTTTTTCATGGTGACTTAATGCTTTACGTTCATGGAAGAATACATCTTCTGTCTTCCCGGGGTTATGGAGATCACCTTGCATTGGGTGTTTTTCTACTGCCAGCACTTCTACTAAGTAAAATTGGTTACGATCTTCTATTATTTTACCGATATAACTGCCGGATTTATAATGGGCGATAACAGAATCGCCGATATTCAGTTCTGACATGGCAATACCTCCTTTTCCCTCATTGTAACAAATATTAAATGTATTTATATTTAAGACGATTGAAAAATTTGATATACTTACCATGTAACTTGATAAGGAAGTGATGCCATTTATGATGGAGTTTTTATATTTTCCAGAAGATAAAACGGAATATATTCCGGCAGTGATATCGTTGGGTGTATTTATTGCGCTTGCAGTCCTGGTCATGTTTTTGATCATGAGAGTTTCTAAAAAACAAGAGGAACGAACAGAAGAGCAGTTCGGACATCAACAAGAAAAGAAAGAATCATTATCGTATAAACCACAGGGGAAATAATCCCCTGTTTTTTTTGTGGGGTTTAAAATTTTTCTGTTAAGACTATTTCCTAAGGCCGGTTTAAGGAAACAGTGTAAAAATAGGATATTTGGATAAGCTATGGGAAACAAGGGAAAGGACGTTTCTCATGGATTTTAAAAAGTGGTTTATGATAGGCTTCCTGGTTTTAATTTTGATAGGATGCCAAAATGACAGCAGGTCAAATGCGACTGTCGGACTGTATAACAAAGATGGCGATATGATAGGGACTGCGAAATTAACGGAAACTTCTAATGGGGTAGAGGTACTGGTGAATGCGGAGGGGCTTGAACCGGGGCCGCATGGCTTTCATGTACATGAATTTCCAGTGTGTGAAGGACCTGATTTCACTAGTGCGGGTAACCACTTTAATCCCACAGGGAAGGTGCACGGGCTGATGAATACGGAGGGGTCTCACGTGGGAGATATGCCCAATTTAGAAGCAGATGCATCAGGGAAGATAGTAGAAGCCAAAGCAATGCTGCCGGAAGCGACCCTGTTGGATGGTAAGAATTCACTGATGAAAGGGGAAGGTACTTCTTTAGTCATCCATGAAGCAATTGATGATGGGTTCTCTCAGCCTGCGGGCGAGGCGGGAGGACGTGTAGCGTGTGGAAAGATTCAATTAAATGATGACGGAGAAATGCCGACAGACCCGATGGAACAAAAGGGTAAAAAAGAAGAAGAATAAAAATGACGGGCTTTCCTTTCCGGAGAGCCCGTCATTTTATTATTTGCGGTTTTTCACAGCCTTTACGATGCGATCGACGCCTTCTTCCAGTGTAGCTTTCGGACATGCAATATTCATACGCATGAATCCTTCGCCCTCTTTCCCGAAGGAGGCTCCATCGTTCAACCCCACTTTTGCCGTATCCTGCATGAAGGTTTTCAATTCTTCATGTTCCATTCCCATTTTCCTGCAATCCAGCCACAAGAGGTATGTCCCTTCTGGTTCTACAACTTCAATTTGATCGGTTTCGTTTAAATATTTTACAGCATGATTTTTATTGTCTTCGATGACTTCAAGCAGTTCTTTAAGCCATTCCTCACCATGTTTGTAAGCTGCTTCCAAAGCGGTGATTCCCATAGTGTTCAGCATATGCATTCCTTGGGCATGGAACATTTCATCCATTGGCTTCTTTAGCTTGTCATTCGCAGTTACGACATAAGAGGCCTGGAGTCCTGCTAAGTTAAAAGTCTTCGTCGGTGAAAGGCAGGTAATCGTTTTATCACTTATTTCTTCGGATAAGGAAGCGATTGGCAGATGCTTATGTCCGGATAATACCAGGTCTGCATGAATTTCATCAGAAAAAATGAGCACATCATGTTTCAAACAGATATCAGCCATTTTTTTCAATTCTTCTTCTGTCCAAACTCTTCCCACCGGGTTATGAGGGTTACAAAGAATGAACGCTTTAACATCGTTCTCTACGATTTTGCTTTCAAAATCTTCATAGTCGATTTCGTAGCGGTTATCCTCATAAATCAGTTTGTTTGTGATAATGTTACGGTCATGTTGCTCAATTACTTTATAAAAAGGCGGATAAACAGGGGTTTGGATAAGCAGGTTATCCCCTTTTTTAGTTAATGCCTGCACGATCATATGTAGGCTTGGAACGACACCAGGACTATAGCTGATCCATTTCGTATCAATCGTCCAGCCGTATTTTTTTTTCAGCCACTCATAAATGGTTCCTTCAACTAATTCATCCGTTATTGTATAGCCGAAAATCCCATGTGCTGCCCGTTCAGTCAAAGCATCTATAACTGCCTGGGGGGCTTGGAAATCCATATCTGCTACCCACATTGGGAGAACTTCATTTGATTTGAATAACTTTTCCGCCATATCCCATTTAACGGAACGTGTTCCAGTACGTTCTCTTACTTCAGTGAAACGGCTCATCCATCATCCCTCCTGTTAATTATCTTCCACTATTTATCATAACCAAAAGTGAACGAAATGAGAAATATGCTGTTTTTAGTGAAAAGTTTTAGGTGTTTGTGACAAACATCATGTTTTAGCCCAAATATTTACGCTATATTGATAAGGAATAACAGGAGGTGATAGAAATGTTGCGTGGTGACCGCCATATCCGAATGCAGGTGGAGCTGTTCTTGAACGATCATCAATCTTTACGGGAAGAAATGGGGATAATTGATGACTGGTTGACTGACCTCGAGCAGACTGTGCGACTTTCTGATGAAGACTTGAAGAGGTTAGTTGTGCCGGTTAAGCATTTTTATGAACAGTTATCGGCTCACCTGACCTTGGAAGAACAGGAACTGTTTCCGCTATTGACGAAGGAAATAGAGGAGAAGGGATATCTATATTTCACCTTTGAATTAGAACACCAGCAAATGAAACAATATATAAAACAATTCTTGTATATGGTTGAGCGCTATCGGGATCAGTCGGTGGGAATAGACAAAGGGAATAATATTCTGATTACTCTTCGATTCGCTTTGGAGGCTGTAACCGCACATTTCGTAAGGGAGGAAGAAATTCTATTTCCGGAGATCCTCAAATTGAACGGAAAAACTGTATGAAATTTAACGTAAAAAAAAGCAAAGCGGGCTTCGCTTTGCTTATACAGGGGGAATACGAGAAAGTCTTACGGTATTAAGTATTGCCGAACTGAAACTAGTTTAAACCTGTTTTTATAATTTTTTTCATAGTTTCATGGATTTTCATCACAACCTTCAATTATCCTGTGATTTTATCCTGTTTATTAGCACTTTTGTTGCAATTTTGGAGTATCCTTTGCCAGAAGCGTATTATTATGGTAGAATCAATAATTGCGTAAAAGTATAATAATATATAAATCAGGAGTTGTATAGCATGTCAGAGAAGTTCGAAACAGGTCAAGTATTAGAAGGTAAAGTTACTGGAATTCAACCATACGGTGCATTCGTTGCCCTTGACGATCAAGTCCAAGGCTTGGTTCATATTTCTGAAGTGACTCACGGTTATGTGAAAGACATCAATGAGCATTTATCTGAAGGCGATGAAGTAAAAGTCAAGATTTTGAATATTGATGAAGAGAAGAACAAATACTCTCTTTCAATCCGTGCTACTCAAGAAGCGCCTAAAAAACAGCCGCGTCGTCCACGTAATTCCCAGCCTGCTCAAGCACAGTCTCAAGATAATAACCAGGCAGGTTTCAACACGTTGAAAGACAAGCTGCAAGAATGGATCGAGCAATCCGAAGATCGTTCCAAGACTTACAAAAACAATTAATTCAATCCTCAACAGGAAAGAATTAAAATAAGGCAGTCACGCTCCATGCGTGACTGCCTTATTTTTTTACCTGGTAGTCTTCGGTTCGGTACGGTCAGCCGTCTCTAACTCAGGTCGGAAAAGGTAGGACATCGCGATAATACCGCTGATACCAACCAGCGTATAGATGATTCGGGCAAAGGCACCGCTTTGTTCCCCGCCACCGAAAATCGCAGCTACCAAATCAAATTGGAACAATCCGATCAGTCCCCAATTGATCGCTCCGATAATCGTTAGAATTAATGCTATTCTTTTAAGTGTATCCATTTTTTTACCTCCAATATTTTAAAAAATATGTTCACTGTTAGGTTTTCTCGAAATTTATATAATATGCATATTGCTTATACTTTGAGAAATAATTGTTTTTTAGCCATAATTGTAACGAAAGGAGTTTGATTTAATAATGGATGCTTTTACATTTCATAACCCGACAAAGCTGATCTTTGGGAAAGATCAACTAGAACAACTGCCGAAAGAACTTCCGCAGGAAACCAAGAAGGTTCTTCTTGTTTATGGCGGAGGAAGCATCAAGAAAAATGGTATTTACGATAACGTAATGGAAAAATTGAATCAGTTCGGAGCGGAAGTATTTGAATTAGCTGGAGTGGAACCTAATCCTCGAATTTCTACGGTACGAAAAGGCGTCGACATATGTAAAAAAGAAAATATTGACTACCTCTTAGCTGTAGGCGGAGGAAGTGTAATTGATTGTACTAAGACAGTAGCGGCTGGGGCAAAATATGATGGAGATGCCTGGGATCTTGTTACCAAAAAAGCTTTCCCTGATGGCGCTTTACCATTCGGTACTGTCCTTACACTGGCCGCAACTGGTTCTGAAATGAACGGTGGCGCCGTTATTACCAACTGGGAAACTAATGAAAAGTATGGCTGGGGGTACCCTCCATACACGTATCCTGCTTTTTCAATTCTTGATCCCACTCACACAATTTCTGTTCCTCGGGATCAGACAATCTATGGCATTGTTGATATGATGACTCATATTCTGGAGCAATATTTCCATAATCCTACATTGTCACCTGTTCAGGATGAAATGTGTGAAGGGGTTCTGAGAGCTGTTATTGAAACTGCTCCAAAGCTATTGAATGATCTGGAATCATATGAACATAGGGAAACAGTTCTTTATGCCGGAACAGTCGCTTTGAATGGTATGCTACAGATGGGATACCGTGGTGACTGGGCTACACACAATATTGAACATGCAGTTTCTGCTGTCTATGATATTCCGCATGCAGGTGGATTGGCGATTCTGTTCCCGAATTGGATGAAACATAATTTGGACAATGATCCAAACCGATTCAAGAGGCTTGCTGCTAACGTATTTGGAGTCAACCCTGAAGGAAAGTCAGATCGTGAAGCTGGTATGGAAGGGATAGAAGAACTACGTAAATTCTGGTCATCGCTTGGTGCTCCAGAAACATTGGCTGACTATGATATTGATAACTCTAAATTTGATTTGATTATCGACCGGGCAATGAAGCGCGGTTCTTTCGGGAATTTCAATAAATTAGAAAACAGTGATGTAGCTGCTATTTTAGAGATGTCCAAATAATAACCAAGCCGTCTGGTAAGTCGCCAGGCGGCTTTAAAAATAATTTCAGCTTGTATCCGTTTACATCAAAGTACGTGCTTGAATTGCGACAGTGGTTCCGCTAAAGTGAAATTGGATTGGTTTTATTTAGACGAACTGGAGGGATAAAAGTGACACATATTCGCTTTGATTATGAAAAAGCTTTACCTTTTTTTGGGGAACATGAGTTAGACTACATGGAAGATGCAGTGAAGCTTGCTCACCATGCATTGCATGAAAAGACAGGGGCAGGCAATGATTTTTTGGGATGGCTCGATCTGCCAGAGAATTATGATAAAGAAGAATTCAGTCGAATTAAAAAATCTGCTGAAAAAATACAATCCGATAGTGATGTTCTTGTTGTAATCGGAATCGGTGGCTCTTATCTTGGAGCCCGTGCAGCACTGGAGATGCTGAACCACAGCTTCTATAATGAATTGAGTTCCGACCAGCGTAAAACGCCACAAGTATTTTTTGTCGGAAATAGCATCAGTGCTCCATACATGAATGAACTATTTGATGTCCTTGAGGACAAAGATGTCTCGGTCAATGTTATTTCAAAGAGTGGAACCACTACAGAACCTGCGATTGCATTCCGTTTATTCCGTAAGTTCTTAGAAGATAAATATGGGAAAGAGGAAGCTCGTAAGCGTATTTATGCTACGACAGATAAACAAAAAGGCGCATTGAAGACGTTAGCCGATGAAGAAGGCTATGAAAGCTTTGTAGTTCCGGATGATGTCGGTGGTCGTTTCTCTGTTTTAACAGCTGTGGGGCTGCTGCCGATAGCTGTCAGTGGAATTGACATTGACAGTATGATGGATGGTGCGAAAGCAGCGATGGATGAACTGAGTTCTTCTGAATTAAGTGAAAATCCTGCTTACCAGTACGCTGCTGTGCGGAACATCTTTTACAACAAGGGAAAATCCATTGAAATGTTGATCAATTATGAACCAGCATTGCAATATTTCTCTGAATGGTGGAAGCAGTTGTTCGGTGAAAGTGAAGGAAAAGACCAGAAAGGTATTTTCCCGGCTTCCGCCAACTTCTCTACAGACCTTCATTCACTTGGACAATACGTCCAGGATGGACGACGTGACTTGTTCGAAACTGTATTAAAAGTGGAAAAGCCTAAATCTGATATCACAATTGAAGAAGATGAGCAGAACATGGATGGCTTGAATTATCTTGCAGGAAAAACTGTGGATCAAGTTAACGAAAAGGCTTATGAAGGTACGCTCCTTGCCCATACGGATGGACAGGTACCGAATTTAACAGTCCATGTACCGGAATTGAATGCTTATACCTTCGGATATCTTGTCTACTTCTTTGAAAAAGCATGTGCTATCAGCGGCTACTTGTTAGGCGTGAACCCGTTTGATCAGCCTGGAGTAGAAGCTTATAAGAAAAATATGTTCGCGCTTTTAGGTAAACCAGGTTTCGAAAAAGAAAAAGAAGAGCTAGAAAAGCGTTTATAAAATGTAAGTAGGCCTCTCTCCATTAAGGAGAAGAGGCTTTTTATTTCACTTTAACAAAGTTTAACTTTGATAAAGGATTAAAGTATAAGAAAATACTAAGGCTTTCGCCATTAGTACTTGGCGACAAGACAAGTTTTTCTAATACCATTCATAAGATTTCATTAAACAGGGGAAGTTAATTGAAAAAGGAGTGGTGTACGTGATACCTGTAAGCTCAAAACTGACAGGCGAAGTTTTTACTTTAAGCGAATTGGAACAAACACTAAAACCCCTCGGCTATCAAGTAGGCGGTAATTGGGACTATGACCATGGTTATTTTGATTACAAGATAGCGGATGATGGGAGTTACCAGTTTCTACGTGTACCGTTTACATCAAAGCAAGGGAACTTGGATGATTACCATGTCACAGTGGAGATAGGGGAACCTTTCTTGCTTGCCCATAAATATCAACGAGGCATGGATGACCATGTCCACGTATTTGTAGGCAAGGCGTCGATCGATCAATTTTCCGAGCCCGTCGATCCAGATGCTTCTGTGCCGGATGAAATGGTGGAGATCGGCAGAGAACTCGTCCGGGAACTGGAAGCCCATTTACTTCGGTGAAAGTAGTACCAGTCGATCGTCATTATGAATTGTTTCATCAGGCTTCACATTGATCAGTAATGCATCCTGCCTGATCAAACCAATTAATATAGATGTCTTTTCTGCATAATAAGCTGCCCCTTTGTAAAAAGGCTGTTCAATCAAATGGTCGGGAGGAGTGAGTTCATAAAATTGCTCCTCTGTCAGTATTTTCAACAATAATTTAAAAGGCTGAACCGGATCATTACGGTAAAGTTCATGATAAAATAACGAGCTCATGAAATCATTGGAACGAATCACATCGTTTGCTCCTGCCCGTTCCGCATTAATGACTTGTTTCTCGGTCAGAATTTCCGCAATGATATTTAAATCAGGATTGCAGCCTTTCATTGCAACAATTCCTAATATTACCGATTGGTCGGATGCTTCTTCCCGTTTAGATGGGTCAGCTGTTATTAAAGCTTTACGTGCCTGGGAGATATTCGCTTTAGATAAGGTCTCATCTTCATAAAAATCTCCTCTAATGAAATGAACCGGATATTTGCTATAAGGAAGCGACTTCATGCTTTTATCGATGACAACGACTTTCTCCGGATCTTTTTGGTTTTGCATAATATCAATCAGCTGCCTGGTTCGTTCATTCCAACCTACGAAGATAATATGATTATTACCTTTGAAAGCTACTTTTCCGTTGGACAAGTCACGCTCATATTTGATCGTACTTGCAGAAACAGTTGCCATATAGAAAGTGACGATGCCTCCGCCAGCTAAAATAAGTAAGATGGCAACCATTCTTCCTACAGTGCTTAACGGGACATAATCTCCATAACCAACAGTTGATCCTGTTACAAAAGCCCACCAAATACCATCAAAGATTGAAGGGAAATGTCCAGGCTCGAGAAAATGTATGACTATCCCGAAGAATGTCATGAATAGTATAACTGTAAGAAGAAGACGGATAAAGATGGGAAGTCGAAAATAAACTTGTACGAATTGATACAAGACAGGACACCTCCTTTTTAACACCAGTATGGTCAATTTGACATCAGATAATACTAAACAAAAAAGCCTGCCATCTCATGGCAGGCTTGATTCCAATTGTTTTAGAGATTGTTTTAGACTGTCATATACATCCTTCCAAAAATCCTGGTTATCCCTATATGATTTAGTAATGAATTGAAACATCTGTTGCTGTTTCAGCTCAAAATCCTTGGGATCATGCTTTGGCAATGCTTTTCTTGCTTGCTGAATGAATGTTTCAATCGGTTCTGCTCTTGGCCCCCAGTTAGCTACCTCGTTTCCATCCGGATCAAAAAAGATGAAAATTGGAATCGACCTGGAAACTCCATTGGTTAAATATTGATCCATTAATTCTGGGTTTTCATCACGGGATAATAAATGCACGTTCATATGGGCCGCCTCAGCAAACTTTAACAGGATCGGTATGTTTAGCATCGCATCTCCACACCAATCCTCTGTCAATACGATTACTCTAAGGTTCTGTTTCTGCACCTGTTCGAAAAAGCCCTGATCTTCTGTAGGAATCTGAAAATGTTCATATATATAAATGAGATCCTTTTGATGTTTCTCCATCGAATCTACATACTCCTGCGCTGTCACACCTTTTTGAAACCACTCTTCCAATGTCATGTAAAGCTCCTCCTCTTAATATTGAACATATCAACAATCCATTCCCCGATTTATGACGTTTCATGCACAGTTTTGAAATAAATAATGAAACTGTAATCAAAAAGATTTAGGAGCTGAGGTAATCCTTATTCACTTACCTGTTTTTTTGGTATCATGATACCAGTGATGTTTGAAGGAGGAAGTTATATGAAACAAGAACGTCTTGATTTTCTATTCGATCTATTAAATACACCATCTCCATCCAGCATGGAGATGGAAATTCAGAAAAAATGGATCAAGGAAATGAAACCTTACGCGGATAAAATGATCACCGATAATGCGGGAAATGCTATCGCTGTATTGAATCCGAAGGCGGACTTTAAAATTCTATTAGCTGGCCATAGCGATGAAATTGCCCTGGTAATCAATCGCATTGACGAAAGAGGGTATCTCCATTTTGACAAAATGGGCGGAATTAACCCGAAAGCTGCCATTGGAATGAAAGTAACCATACTCGGTTATCAAAAGACAGTGACAGGGGTTATTGGTGTCAATGCTCAGCATCATGGTGGCCTCAAAGACGATTTCGGGTTGGATGATCTATTTATCGATTGTGGGGCGAAATCGAAGGAAGAGATGGAAGAACTTGTACAAATCGGTGACTTGGCTGTTTATAAACGTGAACCGGAGCTGATGATGGACCGTTACATAGCCGGACGAGGTCTTGATAATCGAACAGGAGCCTTCATCGTAGGAGAAGTATTGCGCAGACTTTCGAAAAAGAAAGTGAAAGTAGGCGTCTATGCAGCTTCGACTGTCAATGAAGAAACGAACATGGGAGGAGCCTATTTTGCAGCTGCCGGTATCGAACCAACGATGGCGCTTGCCTGTGATGTGACATTTGCTACCGATTATCCAGGCGTCAATACCAACAAATATGGAGATGTACGACTGGACGGGGGACCGGTACTTGCTAAAGGAGCCCCAATCAATCGCAAAATTAATCAGCTGTTAGAAAAGACTGCCAACTCGCTTGATATGGCTGTGCAATACGAGTTGACCCCAAGGGCGACAGGTACGGATGCTGACCGGATGCGTTTAACTGGAAAAGGAGTGCCGGTAAGTCTGGTTTCATTACCACTCCGCTATATGCACTCTCCAGTTGAAACAGCAAGTATCAGAGATATCGATCAGGAAATTGATTTACTTGTTGAGATGATTGCGAATATGACAGGAAAAGAAAACCTCAACCCCCTTGAAGACTAATTTATAAAAGAAGGGACACCAGATAATGGTGTCTCTTTTATTACTTTAAGAAAGTTTAACTTTGTTAAAGTATAGGCTCTATTAAATCTCATTGTGGATTTTCAGCTAAAGCTCCCTTTACTTGAAGACTCAGTTTCGAGAGAAACTGTTTCCGTTACGGTTAGGAGCGTTTGGAGGTCCGGGAAATCACTTGCTTTCCATGGGCGTACGGTGAGCTTCCTCGGGCTAGAGCCCTGCGGGATCTCACCATGTACTATTTTCCCATAGGACTCTCGCGATTTCCCGGACCTCCTTGCGTTTATAAGAATAACGGAAACATTGGTATGCTGTCCTTCAAGATTAGAGAGAGCTGCTCATAAAAACGCGTTCATAACCTGTATCATAGTTCTATATGATTTGTGGACTATATCTTCATCTATGGCAGGGGTTCGTTTCTCTCATCCTTCGGATGGGGTGGTTGGGAAACTGCAGACTCCCGCGGGAGAAGGAGCTAGGCAAGACCCCGCAGGTCGTGTAACGACTGAGGAGGCTTGCCAGTTCCCCCGCAGGAAAGCGAGTAGTTTCCCAGCCACCCCTGACACTTTTTAGGTAAAGAACCCCTTCTATCTTGAAACTGTGTCTTCCATAATTCAGCCTATAATTGAATAAAGCTATTGTAGAAAAATAACTATAATGTTTAACAAAGACAAAGTATAAGAAAATGATATGACTTTCGCCATAAATACTTGGCGACAAGCCAAGTATTTCTAATGGATGAATTTTCATGTGTACGCTGGCATATACTGAGGGTATAATAAGAACAAATGTTCGTCAAAAGGGTGGTAAAAGAGAATGAATGGTATTTTACATCGTGCACAGGATTCTGGGAAAAAGCTTGAGATGATCTATGTGAACTGTGATAACCAAATTACACACCGGATCGTAAAAGTGTTGCAGGTGAACGAGGAAGAAATATTAGCTTTTTGTTATAAGCGTCGCCAGGTAAGAAGGTTTAAAAAGAATAATATCCTGTCTGTCGGTTCGGTTAGAAAGCAAATAGGGGCGTAACATATCTTTAGTTCAAAATAAATAAGTTGCTGTTTTGGCGAATCTTGTATAAAATGTAAGTATAATATCATAACGATTCCATCTTCGGGGCAGGGTGAGTGAAACACCATCTGTCTCGTTTTTTTATGCCCAGTAACCTTTGATATGAAGGCATTTTAAAAGGGAGCACCTTATTAGGTGCTCCCAC